>CAXTKQ010000015.1:0-27368 GCA_964244955.1 uncultured Sphingobacteriaceae bacterium
GGCCAAACCTTCGGCATCATATTTTGCAGGCGGCGTGGTGATGACTTCAATCCTTTCGATATTGGCGGCAGGCATCGCTTTAAAAACATCCGAAGGGTTTTTGGCCACCAAGGAAGATTCTTTACTGTTGATCAAAATCTTATAATTCCCGCTGCCTTTTAGCTTTATATTGTCTTGCGCATCTACCGAAAGCATCGGCACTTTGCGCAACATATCCAAAGCGGTCAAAACTGTACTTTCCGGATCGGCTTGCACATCATAAGCAATGCGGTCAACTTCGCGTTTTACAATCGGCCTGGCAGCCACAACCGAAACTTCTTTGAGTTGGTTGCTGGATGCGGCCAAAATTATCTTTCCCAAATTCAAAGTTTCCGATGCTTCTTTTACCGGTATAATTTTGGTGCCGTAGCCCACATAAGCAATATTGATTTTGTAGCCCGTTACACCAACCGTTTGGATTTGGAACGAACCGTCATCTTTCGTTAGCGTACTTTTTACCGCTTTTCCGGCTGCGTCTTTTAAAATCACGGTAACGTAACCCAACGGCGTTTGCTTGACCGAATCCATCACCGTCCCTTTAATGGTTAAAGTTTTGTTTTGTGCCGATGCCGCATAACCAAAGCAAACCAGGCAAAAGAAAAAAAGTAAACGTTGCAGCATAAGATAGTTGTGATGTGGCCAGCAAGGTAAATATTAAAACACCGGTTTTTTATCAATTTAACTATTTTTAACTAAATGGATAGTTTTTAGAAC
Source organism: uncultured Sphingobacteriaceae bacterium (assembly GCA_964244955.1). Lineage (GTDB taxonomy): Bacteria > Bacteroidota > Bacteroidia > Sphingobacteriales > Sphingobacteriaceae > Mucilaginibacter_A. Next base: position 754 of record CAXTKQ010000015.1, read on the forward strand.
ACTTCTAAAATTTCCCTGCTTTTGGTAAGATGAAAGAACGGCGGCAAACGTTACAAAAATTAAAGCTTTTATTTTTAGGTTGATCTTATTGGCCGGTTGTTAAGCGTTTTCCTTCCGAATGCGCCCCAAATTCCGGCGCGTACATGCTTTGGACCGAACTGATGCCGGTAGAAAAATTGCCCGGCTGCGCAACCCGCAAACCATACTCAAAAACGTAATTTCCCTTTGGCAGATAACTGATAAAAAAATTGGTCGCCACATCTTTGGTTACCTGATAATAATACAAACCGTCCTGGTATTTATAGGTAGAAAGCACATCAACCGGTTCGGTTCCGGCTGGCCGCATGTCTTTTAAATGCACGTATTCAAAATCGCGGTCGGCCTTTAAATACACCACAATCTTCAACAAATCGCCAACTTTAGGCCGATGGTTTTGATCCACGGCAACCAGCACTTCGCCGCTATTATTTTTGCTTCGGATAAAATATTTCCGTTCCAAACCAATACTGTTTTTAGCACCCGAAATTTTATCTAACCGCTCCAGATATTGCCAGTACAACGCGCCCCAACTGATAACGTTGCTCTGGTTTTTTACTTCAACTTTTCCAAGTTCGGGTTTAATTTGTTCTTGCTGCCAAGTAGTTTTGAGATAACCTGTCCCCGCATCTTGTTTCAAATCCGGCTTCAAATCGTACAAATTTTTACCGCCTAAAAGAAGCATCGTTTTGCCTTGCGCTTGCAGCCAGTTTTCTCCGCGCAGCAGCAACGCATAACAAGCCTGAGCCGTGGCTTTGGTGGTTTTCCAGTTGTTGGTTTGCTTGTTGCGCAACAGCCAGATTTTCATTTCTTCCAATTCTTTGGATTTTCCGGCTTCGGCAAAAAGCTCGATCAGCAAACTTTGCGTTTCAATTGGATTTTGATACCAAAAATAGCCTAACTGGTTTTTCGGCCAGTACATGCCCAATTCTTCGGATTGCTGCGACGTTTCGATCAGCGAAGCAACAATTTGCTGTGCTTCTTTTACCTGCTTAAAATGAAGGAAAGTCAAAGCGATCAAACCTTTTTCATAAACGCTGCGCTGCGTCCATTCGGCGTTTGCTTTTTGCTGATACTTTTTCCAGGCCAAATTCAAACCTTTGCTCATTGGTTTTTGGGCGAAGTAACTGCGCACGTACCAACCGTGAATTTCCATGGAAGACAGTTCTTCAGACACTAATTTTTTACCGATAAAAACAGTATGCCCCGGTTTGATGAGTTCCTGATCCAGATAATTTAAAGCTCTATCAGTTAGAGTTTTTAAAGTTGGGTTTTGATCGTCAACCGTTTTTGCCGCATACAACTGGCCAATCCCGGCCAAAATATATTGGGTGATATAACGGTTAGAACGCAAACCGGCAAACCACGGAAAACTGCCGTCCGCCAGTTGCATCTGCTTTAATTTATCCAGGTTGATTTGCAGTTCGTTGCTCATTTTGTTGAGGTCGAACAGCAAAGCAATCCGTTTTTTCTGTTCCGATTCGTTTTCCGCATCGCGCAGCCAGGGCGTTTCTTCGATCAAAACCGATTTCAGTTCCTGGTTTTTTTCGAGGTTAGAAAGCAGTTCTTTGGAATCCGTTTGTTTCCATCTTTCAAAAACCTGCTGGATTATTGGCAAACGTTTTACCAACGAAGTAGCCAGGCTGTTGGCAAAATAACGGCTAAAAGTTTGCTCCGAACATTCGTACGGAAACTCCATCAAATACGGCAAAGCCTGCACGGCGTACCAGGCCGGGTTTTCGGTGTATTCCAACGTTAAAGTTTTATTTTGAAGCGTGCTGCTTTGGTTATGCAGTAGTTTTTCCAGCGTAAAAGTTTTGGTTTGGTTTGGGCGCACCATCATCGGCACAGATTCCGTTACCAACATCGAATTTGGCAAAACCGGGATCGTGTTTTCCTCGCCGTCGCCATACTTCCCGGCATCGGCCGTTAAACGGTAAGTGATGGCATCTAACCCTTCGGGGATAATCAGTTTAAAAGAAACCGCTTTGTTGGTATTGGCTTCGATTTCAAGCGTTTGGTTTGCTTCCGAAGCATTTGCCAGCAATTTTATTGGCTGCATATTTACACCGTTAAACAATTGCAATACTGTTTTTACCACTACTTTTTTGGTGTCGAGGTTGGCCACAATTGCCGAAACGGTAATCGTATCCCCTTCGCGGAAAAAGCGCGGCATATTGGCCGAAACCATCAGTTGTTTTTGGGTGATGACTTCATTTTCCAGATAAGCAAATTGCAGGTTTTGCGTTTGCGCCAAAGCCTTAAAACGCCATTTGGTCAACGCTTCCGGCACGGTAAAATTGATTAGGATTTCTCCTTTTTCGTCGGTTTTTAATTGCGGATAGAAAAAGGCAGTTTCGTTAAAGTTTTTGCGGATTTGAATTGGATTGGATTGATCGCCTTTCAACCTTGTAATATTGTCTTGCAAAGAACTGGTGCCTCTAATCGTTACCCTGGTTAAAAGTTTCCCGTTTACAATTGCATTTCCATCTCTATCAATTTTTTCTACTGCAGCAAAACTTACAATTGCATTTGCATTTTCTTCAACAGCTTGCACAGAACCTGTCAAACTTCGCTTTGCCTGCGTTCCGTACCCAACCACCACAACTTCATTTAAACTGTTTCCGCTGGGTTTAAGTTTTATCAGCGGCGAAACACCTTTTACAACTGATATTTCCTGTGTGATATAACCGAGATAACTAAGTGTTAATATTGCTTTTTCCGGCACGTGTAACTTAAAACGACCACTTACATCTGTATAAACGCCAATTTCTGTCCCTTTAATTTTTACGGTAACGGTTTCCAATCCGCTTTTATCTTTTGCATCAATTACTTTTCCGTTTATATCAAACCCGTTTTTATACGCATTAAGGCTCTTTAAATAATTTTCTTGATTTGTTTGTGCCCAGATTGCGTTAGTGCGTTGTGTGTTTGCCAATTGCTGAAAAGCATAGTTATATCCACCATAATAATTAAAACCTAATAAGTTCAATTTTTCATATCCTCGCACCAACAACTCAAAATTATTTTGGGTGAAATAAAGTCTGGTGCTTTCGACTCTGTTGATAAAATTATAGTTGTTCCAGCCAAAATAATACGGGCTGTATTCGCGGTTGATGTTCAGTATTTGCTGCGTCCAGTTTTGTTTTGGTGCCAGATCATCCAGCGAAGCATCGTACATCGCCGCCAGCATTTCTACCGATTGCTTTTCGTTGCCGCTTACTTGCAGCTTCCATTGCTCCTTTTCGCCGGGCTGCAGTTTGTTGCGGAAACTCAGCAAACGGACATTCAATTGTTCGCTTTTACGGATTGTTTCTATCGGTTGCGTTAAAGTGTAAACGCGGTTATCATTTACCATCAGCAACTGCACCCGAAAGTTTTTTCCTGCCGAAAGCGGCACTTCAATTTCTTTTCTAAGCGGTTCTTTGCCCGTTTGCAACCATTCCGAAGAAACCATTTTTTCGCCGTTTAGCACTTCCATCAAAATGTGGTTTTGGGTTCCGTTCCCTAATAAAAATAATGCTTTTCCGCCCGGTTCAACTTTTGTAATTAACGGAATTGCCCAATCTTGTGCTGTAATTGGTTTGTTTTGAGGCGTGATGAGTTGCACAAACTGTACCGATGAAATTGTATCGCCTTTGCTGTTTTTACCGGTGGTTTCTATGCGATAAAAACCGGATGGCTGCTGTTTTAAAACCGATAAATCCAGCATTGAAAAACGGTTGCTGTCGGCTTTCAAATCCGATTGCGCTACTTGTTTGTCTTTTGCCCAGGTTTTAAAATCGTCTTCGTTTTGCCAGGCATAAGTTGGAAAAAGCTTTTTAAACTCCTCACGGTTCCATAAAAACTGGTCTGGGTTTTCCCACAATCGGTTTTTGGTGATTTGTTCATTTGGCTTATTTAAAGAAAATATCTTGACCTGGAAATGGCCGTTTTGCAACTGGTTGTTGATGGTGGACAAACCGGCAGCAAATTTTAAAGAATCAGAAACCAATATTTTTGCCGGAAGTGTTAAGCGTATTTGTAAAGCCTGTTTGGCAACATTTACAGATGCAGAAGCCGTATGTGTTTCGCCGCTGGCATTTGTGGCATCGGCAGTAATAGTGTAAATATTTAAGTCTGCTGATTTTTGACCAGCAATTGTTTTAAAACGAATGGTAAACCCACCGTTGGAATTGGTTTTTACCGTATCGCTTAAAATGTCAACTTCGTTATTACTGTATCCATAATAACGCTGGTTAACGCCATGCTTAAATAGTTTAACATCAACTTTTACCGAAGCATTTGCCAAACCATAACCTGCAAAAGCCACAACTTTACCTTTTAATTTGATCGAATCCCCGGGGCGATATGCTTCTTTTACCGCATCAAAATTGAGTTGGAAAGTTGGGCGTTTGTATTCTTCTACCCGAACGTTTATTTCTCCATCATCGGTTTCCAGCGTAACATTTCCGTTCAAAAGCGATTGCGGAAGAATGAAAGAACCGCTAAATGTGCCAAACTCATTGGTTTTAACTTTTACAGATCCTAATTTTTTACCGTTGTTGTCCTTTAATTCTACTTCCTGTTCTTCATCTTTTACAATTTCGCTTTTGCCGTTGGTGGTGATGATTTGCAAACCTTTAAAATAAATCGTTTGCCCGGGGCGGTACAATTGCTGGTCGGTAAACAAAATGGTTTGCTCACGTGAATAGTTGTTTTGATATAAAATATTGCCGTAAAAACTATTGTTGTCCGTGTAAAAATCCCCGGGAACGGATAAACTAATTCTAAGGCTATTGTTTCTGATGGTATGAAAAACAAACTTGCCTTCAGCATCAGATAAACCATTTCCAACGGTTGTGCCTTCTTGTGTATTTACCACGTTTACTTGCACGCCTTTCATTGGCGCGCCGGTTCTGCAGTTTACCGTCCTGATCTCTTCACTTTCATCCGGGTTTTGCCGGCCAACGTAAACCAAATTTGTTACGCGGAAACGGGTCAAACTAATTAAATAATTGTTTTGCTGATTTTCACCCGATAAAAGAAGCACGTAAAAACCAGGTTTTAAAGGGTCAACTTTAAATTCTAAATGATGCTGGCGGTAATCTTTCGGATCAGGCAGATCAACTTGCTGCTGCTGAACTGTTTTTAGCTTTTTAAGGAAAGCCAGCACATTTTTATTCAAAATAATTTCTTGCAAACGATACTCATTTTCGTTCTCCAGCTTTCGCAGTTCGCTTAGTTCTTCTTCTGTCAAACGATAAACCGTTGCATTTGCCTTTGATAAGTTTTGATAATTTAACTTGGCTAAAATTGGCCCATCCGGCAAATTCACGTTTTCTATTTCTGCGGATAAAATTTGCTGGTTGATCTGTTCCAAAAGCAGTTTTGCATTCTTCCCGCCCAAACTTTCGGGATAATTTTTGATGGCTTTTTGCAGATAAGAAACAGCCGTAACCAAGCTGTCTTTTTGCTTGTAAAATTGCGCCAGCAAAACCAAAGCATCCGCAGCAATGGGTTTATCAGCAAAGTTTTGATTTACTTTTTGAAGCGCATCCACATAAACCGAATCTTTTTGCAGGAACGAAGCCTTTCGATTTAAAAACTCCAGCCGCTTTAAATCCAAATCGGCCAAAGCCTCGGGATGCTTCTTTTGCAGGTGAAAAACCTCTCCCTGCTGCAACAGTTTCAATCCCTGATAAGTTACAGAAGCGGTGTCTGTTGTTGCCAATTTTATGCCGGTAAAAACAGTATTGCTGCCAAACAAACGCGGATCGTTCAGCGAAAAAGCCAATCTTGGTTTGGGCAGTTCCGGTTCTTCTCCCAAATAAAAATCTAAAGCCCGGTGCAACAGCAGGTCATACAAAGTTGGCCGCAGGTAACGTGTGCTTTTATCGCCTTGCAAAACACCTTCTAAAACAGCAACAGAAGTGTTTTGCTCCTGCTGCGCGTTTTGCAGGGATTGTTTGTATAAATTCCCTACTTCCCGGATAACCGTTTTTAAATCCCAGCGCGTAAAATCAGCATCGGGTTTTTCTAAAGTTGTTCGTTGTGCAAACTGGTAACAGTTTTGCTGATAATAGTTCCAGTAAACCTCGGCCAAAACAGATTGTAAAACCGGTTTTACCGGGAAAGCTGCTTGTTTAATATCTAGTTTTAAACGGTTGATGATGGCAACCAAAGCGTTTTCTTCCAGATAAGTTTGCAAATTCATCCGGTATACGGCTGCGCGGATTTGCTGCGTGGCGTTTTGGTTTTTTCTCGCCAAAGCATCTAATTGATCTACTTCTTTTAAAGCTGATTTTGGCAAACCGGCAGCCGTAAGCGAATCAATGCGGTTGATTATCGGTTCAAATTGTTTTTGCTGCGCCGAAACCTGTTGCGCAAAACCAATCAGTAAAACAATTGTGATTGCTTTTTTTAGGTGATAAAAGAAGTATCTGGCAGGCATGGCAACGGATGAGGTTTAGCGTTGTAAGATACACAGTTATCAGAATTGTAAACCATAAATCTTCCTAATTTTCAGCGTAAAAGCTGCGCGTTTATTACACATTTTGACATTCCTTTAGCGTTTAAATCCTTAAATTTGTGCTTCCTTAAAAATAAATCCTATATGCAATATGATGTAATTGTGATCGGTTCGGGCCCAGGCGGTTATGTGGCGGCTATCCGTTGCGCACAGCTTGGTTTAAAAACGGCCTGTATCGAAAAATATTCGACTTTAGGCGGCACTTGCCTTAACGTAGGCTGCATTCCGTCTAAAGCTTTGTTAGATTCTACCGAACATTTTTTTAATGCCGCACATACCTTTGAAGCGCACGGCATCCATATCGAAAACCTAAAACCGGATTTGGCGCAAATGCTTAAACGCAAAAACGAAGTGGTAGAACAAACCACGGGCGGCATTGCGTTTCTGTTCAAAAAAAATAAAATCACTTCTTACCAGGGCATTGGTTCTTTCATTGATAAAAACACCATTAATGTAAAAAAAGCAGATGGTTCTGACGAGCAGATTACGGGTAAAAATATCATTATCGCAACCGGTTCCAAGCCTTCTACTTTGCCTTTTATCCAGGTGGATAAAAAACGCATCGTAACTTCTACCGAAGCTTTAAACCTGCCCGAAATCCCCAAACACCTGATTTTGATTGGCGGCGGTGTGATTGGTTTGGAGTTGGGTTCGGTTTATGCACGTTTAGGCGCTAAAGTTTCTGTAGTTGAATTTACGGATGCGATTGTGAATACTTTAGACCGTGCCTTATCAAAAGAGCTGCAAAAAGTGCTGACTAAACAAGGCATGACTTTTTATTTGAACCACAAAGTTACCGGCGCAACGGTTAATGGCGATGAAGTTACCGTTACGGCTGATAGCCCGAAAGGCGAAAAGATTGAATTGAAAGGCGATTATTGTTTGATGGCTGTTGGCCGCACCGCTTATACCGAAGGTTTGGGTTTGGAAAAACTCGGCATCGAACTGCAGCCTCGCGGCAATAAAATCCCAGTGAACGAGCATTTAGAAACTGCTGTTCCGGGCGTTTATGCCATTGGCGATGCGGTAAAAGGCGCAATGCTGGCCCATAAAGCCGAAGACGAAGGCACGTATGTGGCCGAAATTATTGCCGGCCAAAAACCGCACATCAACTATAATTTAATTCCGGGCGTAGTTTACACCTGGCCGGAAGTGGCCACCGTTGGTTACAGCGAAGAGCAGTTGAAAGAAAAAGGCGTGAAATACAAAGCCGGTTCTTTCCCTTTTAAAGCCAGCGGACGATCTCGCGCAAGTATGGACACGGATGGTTTTGCGAAAGTTCTGGCGGATGCAGAAACCGACGAAATTTTAGGCGTGCACATGATTGGTCCGCGCGCTGCCGACGTGATTGCCGAAGCGGTTGTGGCGATGGAATTCCGCGCTTCTGCCGAGGATGTTGCCCGTATTTCTCATGCGCACCCAACTTATACCGAAGCGATCCGTGAAGCGGCAATGGCGGCAACGGAGAATCGGGCGATACATATCTGACCAGAATTGTCTGTATCAGAATTTTTAGAATTTTAGGATTAGCAGAATTTGATTTTTGGGGTGGTAAAAGAAGCATCCATATCAGAATTTTCCGAATTGGCAGAATTTAGATTTTTGCATCATAAAAGAAGTATCTGAATTAGATTTTTAAAGTTTTGCTAATTCTAAAATTCGGAAAATTCTGGTTCAGACAATTATTTTGATGCTTCTTTTATAGGTTGTTTTTGGTAATTTTATGTTGATGAATGTTCTGCTTCCCATTTTAATTATCCTACTTACCATCGTTGCTATGGAAATTATTTCCTGGGCGATGCACAAATATCTTTTTCATGGGCCGCTTTGGTTTATCCATAAAACCCACCACCAGGAACGCCATGGTTTTTTTGAGCTGAACGATATTTTCAGTTTGCTTTTTGGTTTGGCAGCGGTTGGCTTAATGTGGTTTGATAAAGAAAACCGCAGTTATCCTTTTTGGATTGGCACCGGTATCAGCGTTTATGGCATCATTTATTTTATCTTCCACGATTGGTTTATCCACAACCGTTTTAAAGCTTTTAAACTGAATAACCGTTATTTTTCAGGGATAAAAAGAGCACATAAAATTCATCATAAATCCACTCAAAAAAATCCTTCGGAAGAGTTTGGTTTGCTGGTGGCAAGCAAGAAGTATTTTAAAAGACGATAATGCTTAAACCTTTAAATATTGCTATTTTAATGTTTAAAGTTGTTCTAACTGCCAACCAAGTGAAGCAAAACTTTGTTTCATTTCATTAATTAATTTCTTCTTCTGTAAAAGCTTCGATAAATCTTGCATACCCAAAGACAAACTCCTCAGTAGTTTGCGACATACCTAAAGCACCTACCTCTTTGCATTGGAAATGATGCAGGTAATGATAATGGTAAAGACTCATATTTACAATTTCAGTTACCTTATTGCGAGGATAATCATTATCGAAATAGATAAAAACCATATTAATAAATGGTAATTTAATATGAGCACGATTAAGTTTTATACGAATATCCCCATTAGCATAATCTTTGTGGTAATCTAAAAAACATCTCGCAAATTCTGCACGTTCGAGTCTATTAAGACGAAAAAACATTGCTGCTAAGTAGTTCCCATTTTCCGTTTGTATCAAAAACTCTTTAACCAATTTATCAATAAAGTAGCTTTCTTTTTCATAATTATTTTTCTTAGACGATACCTTCGAAGCAAGAAATTTATCCCATTCGCCGTCCAATTTTAGAAACATAGCGTCAATTTGTTGATGGTTCCAATCTTTTGGGAATTTATAACCATGAAGAAGATATCGAGCAATTATATCTGTTTCTGCACCGCTAACAATAGTCAGTTTCTTTTTAGCATTAATCCTTGCTGATTCAATATCCTTCCAAGCATTAATCTTGTCATTTGTAGAAATATCATATTCCGAACGCGGAAATATGAAGGCAGATGTACCGTTAAAAAGATTGCAACGGGCAATAAGATATGCAGTAAAATCAGGTAGAGTGTTTAATTCTTGTATTGAAGTGTGCCAAGCAGTGGCATCCATAATTGTATATGAATTTCCATTGTTGAAGTAAGAGGTTTGATAATATTTTACGTCCGTATTTAAATTTACAACAATACGTTATACTTCATTTATACTTTCTTTGTTAAAAAGTTCAGGTTCACGGTCAGGATGTTTTAGGAGTAATGGTTTGTCGCGAAAAAGTTTTCGTTCAGCACCATCAATTTGTCGAATTGCTTTTTCGATTGTCTTTTTAAAAAACCTTTCATAATCACCTTTAAATGTATAATTTTTTACTGAAATAATTATACATATATGCTCAAAAACAATTAAAAGGTCACATATTTCTTTATAATCTCCTGTAATGTCCAATGGACTTGGAAAGCACCAGTATTTTAAAAACGAATTAAACGCAATAAAGTTAACAAAATCCTCTCCTGCTTTGCCTTTACTTTCAGAATTATCCATACTCGAGTTTTAACTTGGAAAATTAAAGGTAACATAATTGAATATAACTATTGAATCAAAGAATAAACCAATCTTTCAGTTTTCAATATACCCTCTTTAATAACAACATAATTTTATGAAATTCGCGTAACTATTTTATAATCAAATGCTCCAAATACGCGAAAACGTTTCCCTTAAAAACTTCAATACTTTTGGTGTTGAAGCCAGCGCAAAATATTTAGTAGAAATTAATCACGAAGATGAATTAACAGAGCTTTTCCTCGACCCAAAATGGCTGCAAATTCCGCGTTTGGTTTTGGGCGGAGGGAGCAATGTGTTGTTTACCAAAAATTTTGAAGGATTGGTTATCCGCATGAACATCCGTGGGATTGAACACCGCATCAATCATGAAGAAGTTTATGTGGAAGCCGGCTCTGGCGAAAACTGGAACGAACTGGTGAACTATTGCGTGGGCCATAATTTCGCCGGGATGGAAAACCTGAGTTTGATCCCGGGTTCTGTGGGCGCTTCCCCGGTGCAAAATATTGGCGCTTACGGTGTGGAGCTGAAAGATGTGTTTGATTCGTGCCGCGCTTTTGAAATCTCGACCGAACAAATAAAAACCTTTGTAAAAGAAGCATGTGGTTTTGGCTACCGCGAAAGTGTGTTTAAAGGCGAACTGAAAAACCAATTCATCATTACTGCTGTCAAATTTAAACTTTCGCTTCAACCCAAAGTCAATACAACATACGGTGCCATTAAAGATGAACTGCAAAACCGCGGCATCAGCAATCCAACGATCAGCGATGTTTCTAAAGTGGTTTCGCAAATCCGGGTTTCTAAACTGCCCGATCCTTCTACCATTGGCAACGCGGGCAGCTTTTTTAAAAACCCGATTGTTGGTTTAGCACAATTTAGCAGGCTAAAAGAAGTATTTCCTGATATGGTTAGCTTTCCTGCGGGAGAAAACCAAATAAAATTGGCTGCCGGTTGGTTGATCGAACAATGCGGCTGGAAAGGAAAAGTGGTTGGCCAAACCGGGACTTATAAAAACCAGGCCTTGGTGCTGGTGAACCATGGCGGTGCCAGCGGTGCCGAAATTTTTGCGTTATCGTCGCAAATCATAGACAGCGTGTACAATAAATTTGGCGTTGTGTTGCAAAGAGAAGTCAATGTTTTTTGATTTCATCCTGCTTAACACAAATTTAATATAGTCCCGGATATTTTGATTTATCTAAATACGGTTTCTTGGAAATATAGTTTTTATAACGGTCTGTTAATCCGTAACTGCTTTAAACACAAGCAATTATTTATCTAAACCAAACTTTGACGATACTTCTTTTTACTACAAAAATTTAATTTCTATTTAAAACTGGATCAAAAATTTTCACTGTAACCAGTTTTGTTTTCTATACAATCCAAAATCCGGTCTCGAAATTGTATAACTGAAAACACAAATAGTTTTTAAAACCACAGTAAAAATTTGAACAATGACAAAAATAGAATTTAACACCATGGTATTGCGTCAGGCAGGTTCTTTAAGGTCTTATGCCCTTCATTTCACCCATGATGCTGACGATGCAAACGATTTAGTGCAGGATACAATGCTTAAAGCCATTACTTATTACAACAAGTTTAAGGAAGGCACTAATTTAAAAGGCTGGCTGTATACCATCATGAAAAACACCTTCATCAACAACTACCGCCGCTTTGTTAAAATGAGCACATTTGTAACTAAATCCGAAGAAATTTCTTCTGCAAACCTGGTGTTCAGTTCTACTAAAAATCAAGGGGAATCTAAATTTGTAATGGATGACATCAAACGTTCTTTAGATAAATTGCCTGAAGAATATTATGTGCCTTTTACCATGTATTTTGAAGGCCATAAATACCACGAAATTGCCGATCATTTGGCTATCCCGATCGGAACGGTAAAAACCCGCATCCACGTTGCACGAAAATTGTTAAAGAAAAACCTAAAATCGTACGATAATGGTGTTAAAAAACCGGTGTACGCAATGGAAGATTAACTATCAAAATTTTACTCAACATATATTATAGAAAAAGCCCGATACGTCGGGCTTTTTTCGTTTGCAAGGATTTCTGCTGATGCTTCTTTTATCGGTACTTTTTTAATGCTTCTTTTACCGCATTAATTTCATTGCCTCCTGCGCTGCAACCTGCCCGGAAATTAAAGACGGCGGAACGCCCGGACCAGGAACCGTTAACTGACCGGTAAACAATAAATTCTTGATCTTTTTGGATTTCATGGCTGGTTTAAAAAAAGCGGTTTGGATTAAAGTGTTGGCCAAACCATAAGCATTGCCTTTAAATGAATGATAATCGGTAATGAAATCCCGGTGCGCATAACTTCTTTTTAAAACGATACTGTCTTTAATTTGCTGTCCCGTAATTTTTTCAAAGCGATTAACCATTAAGTCGAAGTAATATTCGCGCGTCGTTTCCTCATCTTTTAGATTGGGCGCAACCGGCATCAAAAAAAACAAATTTTCGCAGCCTTCCGGTGCAACAGAAGTATCTGTTTTTGAAGCACAGGAAACATAGAACAAAGGCTTTTGTGGCCATTTTGGATTGGTATAAATTTCTTCGGCGTGCAGTTCAAAATCTTCATCAAAAAATAAATTATGATGTTGGATGCCGTCCACTTTTTTGTTCAAACCGATATAAAACAACAAGCTGGAGGGCGACATGGTTCGGCTGTCCCAGTATTTCTGATCATAATTCTGGTCGGCTTTGTCCAATAAAGTTTGGTCAACGTGTTCATAATCGGCACCAGCAATTACAAAATCAGCATTTACAATTCCCTGGTTGGTAATCACGTATTTTACTTTTCCGTTTTCGGTCTCAATTTTTAAAACTTCGTGGTTTAGTTTGATTTCCACGCCTTGTTCCTGTGCTGTTTTTACCATCGCTTTTACAATCTTGTGCATGCCGCCCATCGGATACCAGGTTCCTAAAGCCAGATCAGCGTAATTCATCATGCTGTACATGGCCGGCGTATTTTGCGGCGTGGCACCCAAAAACAAAACCGGGAACTCCAGCAGTTTTATCAGTTTCGGGTTTTTAAAGTATTTGCGCACATGCTTGCTCATGCTGGTAAGCATTTGGATGCGGAAACTTGCTGCAATCAACCTAAAATCAATAAACTCGGTAATGGAATGCGAAGGACGAAAAACATATTCTCCCATGCCAACTTTGTAATTGTAAGCCGCCTGCTTTAAAAACTCGCGCAGGTTGGCACTGCTTCCGGGTTCTTCCTGTTCAAAAAGCTGCTCCAATTGTTGCATTGAAGCAGGGATTTCCATTACATCACCTTTTCCAAAATAAATCTGGTAGCCCGGATCCAATCTTTTCAAATCGTAAAAATCAGCAACCTTTTTTCCGAACAAGTCAAAATAATTTTCGAAAACGTCGGGCATCCAATACCAGCTTGGGCCCATATCAAACTTAAAACCTTCGCTTTCCCAAACCCTTGCCCGTCCGCCAGCCTGGTCGTTTTTCTCCAAAATAGTAACGCGGTAACCATTTTTTGCCAAAACCGAAGCGGCAGACAAACCGGCAAAACCAGAACCAATAACTACAATATGCTGTTTTTTCATTTCTAAAACATAAGTTTTGCTTGCAACAATTTGTTTCAATGCTGCTACAAAGAAACAAAAGCGGGCAGTTTTTGTAGATTTAGTATAGCCGTTAGCATAATGAACCTTTACAACGAAACTTGTTTCGAGTGCAGCAAAATCATCACCAATAAGTACAGTACTTCTTTTAGCAAAGGAATTAAGACGTTTGCCAAGCGTTTCCAATACCCCATTTATGCCGTTTATGGTTTTGTGCGCTACGCAGATGAAATTGTGGATACTTTTCACGGTTTTAACAAAACGCAACTGATTGGCGAATTCAGGACGGTAACTTTTGAAGCGATTGAACGGAAAATCAGCCTGAACCCGGTTTTGCAATCTTTCCAGGAAGTGGTAAACACTTACCACATTGATTTGCCTTTGATTGATGCCTTTTTGAAATCAATGGAAATGGATTTGGATAAAACCAATTATACCGACGACGGCTACAAAGAATACATTTACGGTTCGGCAGAAGTGGTTGGCTTGATGTGTTTGCGGATTTTTTGTGAAGAAGACGAAACGTTGTACAACCATTTGGTGCCAAAGGCAAGAAGCTTGGGCGCAGCTTTTCAAAAGATCAATTTTTTGCGCGACATCAAATCGGATTTTGAAGAACGCGGCCGTACTTATTTTCCGGCGGTTGATTTTACCAAATTTAACGAACAGGAAAAAAAACTGATCGAGGCCGACATCAAAAAAGATTTTGACGATGCGCTGGAAGGTATTTTGCAGTTGCCGGTTGGCGCACAATTAGGCGTTTATATCGCTTATGTTTATTACCTCGAACTTTTTAAAAAGATCAGGGAAACGCCTGCCGAAGTAATTATGCAAAAACGTATCCGCGTTTCCGACAGGCAGAAAATGTTCCTGTATTTTCAGGCTTACGTGCAGCAAAAATTTAAGGTGATTTCATGAAATCAGTTAACCTAAATTTTTTCCTCCTGTTTTTGCTTTTCATGGCAAATCCTTTTTCGGCTTTCAGTCAGAAAAACGAAGTATTGGAGATTAGAAAAGGCATGTTGCTGGCCATTAAAAGCCCAAAAGCAACGGATTCTTTGTACAAAAATTTGGATGCAATCAACAAAAAAACGCCTTTGGTTTTAGGTTATTTTGGCGCCTTACAAGCTTTAAAAGCGAAAGATAGCTGGAACCCGTACAAAAAAGTAAAGCTACTTGTTGCTTCGCACAAAACGATGGAACAAGCTGTTAATGCAAGTCCGAACGATATGGAAATCAGATTTTTACGGTTTTCGATCGAGTTTTATTTACCGGGTTTTTTGAGTTTAAGCAAAGATATGGTCAGCGATAAAAACATGATTATCCAGCAGTTAAAACAAAAGCATTATGGTTTGGCCGATAAAGATTATTTAAAGAACATCATCAAATTTATGGTTGATTCTAAACAATGTACGGCGCAGGAAGTTGCTTTTTTACACGAACAATCGGCCGCGCTAAAGTGAGATACGCTTACCTGTTGATCAATTTTCTGAGTGTTGTTTTTCCGCTGCTGCTTTCGTTTGATAAGCGCGTCCAGTTTTATAAAAGCTGGAAGTACATTTGGCCGGGCTTGTTCATAACCGGTTTGCTTTTTTTGGTTTGGGATGTTTTTTTTACGGTAAAAGAAGTATGGTCTTTCAACCCGAATTATATTTTGGGCATCAATTTTTTCAGGCTTCCGCTGGAAGAAATTTTGTTTTTTCTCACCATTCCGTTTTCCTGCATTTTTATTTATGCCTGCCTCAATTATTATGTAAAATGGCAAATCCCAAACCGCGTTATCCGGATTTTAAACAATACACTGATCTTTGCTTCGGCAGTAATTTTGATTTTTTTTCATGACCGGCTTTACACCTTAGTCAATTTCGGAACACTGCTTTTACTACTGTTGATATTGGTTTACGGTTTGAAAGTGCAGTGGCTAAACCGTTTTTACCTGGCGTATTTTGTTTCGCTGATCCCGTTTTATATTGTTAACGGCATCCTCACTTCGGTTCCAATTGTAAGTTATAACAATGCCGAAAATTTGGCGGTGCGGGTTGGAACGATTCCAGTGGAAGACCATTTCTACCTGCTGTCATTATTGCTGATGAACGTTGCTTTTTTCGAATATTTTAAAAAGCGGGATGCTTCTTTTATCACTATAAAATGAGTGAACTTCCAATCTATACAAAAAACCAGCTTGCCTTGCGCAACGGGCAGGACAAGCCGGAAATTTGGGTGGCGTACCATAACATCATTTACGATGTAACCGAAAGCGGCCTGTGGAAAAACGGCAAGCACTACGAACATTGGGCCGGCCAGGATTTGACCGACGAATTGGAAGACGCGCCGCACACGTATGCTGTTTTTAGCAGGCTAAAAGTGGTGGGGAATTTAAAGTGATTTTCTTCAGATCAAAGAATAATTTGTGCAAATCCGTGAACTACTTTTAACCTCCTGATAGCACTACTGATTTTTATATGCTAAAAGAAGCATTGTATTTTTATTGAGCTTTAATAACTATGAAAACAACAGCACAGGGAATCGTTTATGACAGTTTGGAAGAACAGTACCATCACCTGAACATTTCTACCAGCCTTATTAACCCGCCATCTGATTTTACTATTTTCAATTTAGCCGATCTTGCTGTGCCATTACCTTTTAGTTTGCCCCCAAGCCGGTTAAATTTTTTTGTTTTTGGCTTCATTAAAAATGCACTAGGACAATATGTAATTGATGAGCATACTTTTCCAATGCTGCCCGGCACCATTTATTTCACAAACCCGGGCCATTACCGCTCTTTTGAATATACCAATATTGATGAAGTCTATCTGATTACCTTTACCGAATCATTCTTAAAAGAAAATGTTCATGCCGATATCTTTGATGAGTTTCCGTTTTTACTGACCGAAACCTTTCCGGCAATGACTGCAACACCAGAAATCTTCGCGCAGTTTGAGCGGCTTTACCTACAAATATATCAGGAATACGTATCCCGATCACCCTTTCGCAAAAGGCTGATCGGAACGCTGTTTGTTGCCCTCTTGCTAAAGTACAAGGAATATTTCTGGCTGGATTACAATGCCATTTATGAAGGCAACAGAGGATCAGATATTGTCAAAAACTTTAAATTGATGATGGAAAAACATTATCGGAACCTGGCCGATGGTACGGCGAAACAGGTGTTTCGATTGCAAGATTATGCTGAAGCCCAAAACTTAAACCCAAATTACCTAAGTAACGTGATCAAAACTAAAACAGGAAAGGCCATTGGCACGTGGTTGGCAGAAAAAAGCATTGCCGAAGCTAAATCCTTGTTGCAGAATTCGTCCATAGCCGTCAAAGAAATTGCTTATCTCCTAGGCTTTACGGATACAGCGCACTTTAGCAACCACTTTAAAAAACACACAAACAGCTCTCCCGCAGCTTACCGGACTGCCCATATCAAAGCCTAACCCTAAGATATTACAACAGCTACTGTATTATCTACAATAGCAGGGGTAAAGTAAACATGATCTTTGTACTGTCAATAAGGATAAATACAAAATTAAAAACAACATGAATACTTTATCAGAAAAAGTAGTTTTAGTAACCGGTGCTTCCAAGGGTATAGGTGCGGCTATTGCAAAAAGGCTGGCAGAAGCAGGCGCCAAAGTAATTGTTAATTATGCAGGCAGCATGGATGACGCTGAGCAGGTAGTTAATGCCATTAAACAGACCGGAGGCGAAGCTATCGCTATTCAGGCCGACGTTAGCAAAGCAGTTGAGGTGGAACGTCTCTTTGACGAGGCTATTTCGCATTTCGGCCGTATAGATGTATTGGTAAATAACGCGGGCATTATGATCACCAAACTGCTTAAAGATACTACCGACGAGGATTTTACCCGCCAATTTGATATTAACGTAAGAGGGACTTTCAACACAATGCGCCAAGCTGCTACCAAGCTGGCGGACAAAGGGAGCATCATTAACTTCTCTACTTCAGTAAACCGCATCATGCTGCCTACCTACAGTACGTACGTTGCCACCAAAGCTGCTGTTGAGCAATTAACCCGTGTGTTTGCCAAAGAAGTGGGCACTAGGGGCATTAATGTAAACTCCGTATCGCCAGGCCCTACCAACACTGAACTGTTTACCAAAGGCAAGCCGCAGGAAGTGATTGACCGCTCGGCGTCTCTGTCTGCTTTTAACCGCTTGGGCGAGCCGGACGATATTGCCAAAGTTGTGGTTTTTCTGGCAAGTGATGAGGCGAAATGGATCAGCGCGCAAAACATTGGCGCAAATGGCGCAATGGCTTAATTATATATTCTGAAAAAAAATATGAATTCATTAAAAAACAAAGTGGCTTTGATCACTGGTTCTGCCCGTGGCTTGGGAAAAGCCGTTGCAGAACGTTATGCTGCATTAGGCGCAGACATTATTATTAATTATTCCCGCGATAAAGCATCTGCTGACGAGGTGGTAAGCAACATTGAAGCAATGGGCGTTAAAGTTGTTGCTATACAGGCCGATATCAGTAAAGTAGCAGAAATTGAACACCTATTTGAGCAGGGCAGGCAGGCTTTCGGCAAAATTGATATTGTTGTTTGCAATGCAGGAATTGAACTGGTTGATGTACCTGTGGCTGGTTTTACAGAAGAGCAGTTTGACAAATTGTTCACGCTAAACACTAAAGGCACTTATTTTACTATGCAGCAGGCGGCCAAAGTAATAGCTGACGGAGGCCGAATCATCAATATCAGTTCAAGTACAACTGCCTTCCCTTTTGAGGGCGTAGCAATATACGGCGGCAGCAAAACTGCCCCAAAATATTTAGTCGAGGTATTGGCCAAAGAAATCGGCCGGGGGGTAACGGTAAATTCAATTATCCCTTATGCCGTTGACAATGCCGGTATTTTTACCAATCAGGACGAGCCTTCCCGAAAATGGCTGATAGAAGCCAACCCAATGAAACGGCTGGCTGAAGTAGAAGATGTGGCCAACGTAGCCGAGTTCTTTGCGAGTGAATTGTCTTCCTTTGTCAATGGCCAACACCTGTTGGTTAACGGTGGTGCCAGCCATTGATGCATAGTTGACATCAGGCTATGCCTTTGATTGCTTAGTGCTCATTAACTTAAAGCTTGTTTAAAAATTTATATCAAAATAATTTATAATGCTTCTTTTATCGCCTAAAAACTGGTAAGCCTTTGGTTTTGAATTTTATTTAAATGGATGAAGACCAATTTTTATAGGGTAAAAGAAGCATTGGCATCAATTCTAAGCATACCGAAGGATCTGATATAAACTTAAACAGGCTCAATTTTCAAATTTATATATTAACCCAACAGCTAACAGTAGCTGATATTTTAAGCTGTCCGCTACTGTTTATTTAATTACTGCTCAATTATATTATTTATGAATTTTAAGAATAACACCATTTTAATTACCGGCGGTGCCGGAGGCATTGGGCTTGCACTTGCCCTGCGTTTGTACAAATCTGGAAACGAAATTATTGTATGTGGCCGCAGGTTGGATGCGCTGCAAGCAGCACAGGCGCAAATGCCGGGCCTGCATGTTTACCAGTGCGACCTGGCCAATACTTCAGAACGCATAGCACTTGCAATTTGGGCAACAGAGAAATTTCCGAAGCTTAATGTACTGGTAAACAATGCAGGCATTCAAAATTTTGTTCAGTTGGATAAGGCCGACCATAGTTCCGAAGGTTGGGCGAAACAGCGTGAAGAAATTACGATCAATTTTGAAGCACCTGTACATCTGACCACTCTGCTTTTGCCCCATTTAAAGGATCAGCGTGAAGCGGCTATCATCAACGTAACTTCGGGGCTGGCATTTGTTCCTTATACAGCCGTTCCCGTTTACTGCGCTACCAAAGCAGCACTGCATTCCTTTACATTATCACTTCGCCACCAGCTAAGGGCAACAGGCGTTAAAGTCCTGGAGATTGTGCCACCCGCTGTGGATACAGATTTAGGAGGGCCGGGCTTGCACACTTATGGGGTTCCGGTCAATGATTTTGCAAACGCAGTGGTTGACCGGCTGGCGGCAGGTGAGCAAGAAGTCGGTTTTGGCGGATCAGAAGAGATGCGCAAATTTGGCCAACCAGAAATCGAAGCCCGCTTCAAAATGCTTAACGGCCGTTAATTGCCAAGCATATTACGGCTTCTTTCTTAGCCTTGAAATTGATACGTCCGATCTATGCAATGCTTCTTTTATCACCCTAAAACCTTGCCATGTGCCAAGCTTTTTTACGATAGCAGCAACGGTTACAACACAAAATTTATGGGGATAAAAGAAGCATCTAACTAAATTTATACCATTTGGTTTAGATCTGAAAACTGCTCAATTGCACAAATTCTTCTACCCTGGCCGCAATTTCTTCCTGCGTTAAGTTTCTCAGTTTTTCTGTTCCGAATTCTTCTACGCAAAAAGAAGCCAGTGCAGAACCAAAGATGACGGCGTTTTTCATATTTGAAAAATTAACAGTCCCAACTTTAGCGAGATAACCCAAAAAACCACCGGCAAAAGTATCGCCCGCGCCTGTCGGGTCAAAAACATTGGCCAAAGGCAAAGCCGGTGCCGAAAAGATTTTGTCTTCGCCAAAAAGCAAAGCACCGTGCTCTCCTTTTTTGATGATCAAATATTTCGGGCCCATTTGCAAAATTTTAGATGCTGCTTTTACCAGTGAAAATTCGCCGGAAAGTTGCCGCGCTTCGGCATCGTTAATGGTTAAAACATCAACGGATTTTAAGGTGGCCAACAAATCATCCAAAGCAATATCCATCCAAAAATTCATGGTATCAAGCACGATGAGTTTGGGGCGATTGGTTAAGCGGTCAATAACCGTTTGCTGCACTTTTGGTGTTAAATTGCCCAGCAACAGGTATTCGCAATCCTGATAAGAATCCGGGATGATCGGGTCAAAATCGGCCAGTACATTTAATTCGGTAATCAACGTGTCGCGGCTGTTCATGTCGCTGTGATATCTGCCCGACCAGAAAAAAGATTTTTCGCCTTGTTTTACCTGTAAGCCTTTTGTATCAATTTTCCGGCTTTGCAAATATTCAATTTCTGATTGCGGAAAATCATCGCCCACCACAGCCACAATTTTGACCCGGTCATAAAAATAAGAAGCCGCTAAACTGGCGAAAGTGGCCGCGCCGCCCACAATTTTATCTGTTTTACCAAAAGGGGTTTCAATTGCATCAAAAGCAACCGAACCAATAACAACTAAGCTCATCAAAAAAATATTTTTAAATTATCGCACAAATATTGTGATTATAAACCGGAAATTATACTTTTGCACCACTCTAACAAACCGCAACACTCCCGAATAGCTCAGCTGGTTAGAGCATCTGACTGTTAATCAGAGGGTCGCTGGTTCGAGCCCAGCTTCGGGAGCAAAAAGCCTTTAACGAAAGCGTTAAGGGCTTTTTCTTTTTTTATTGTTTTGGATGCCTTTTAACCAATAAAAATACAATTGGTTCTTGCCTGGCAATTGATTATTACAAGTTTGCCTGTTTACCGTACAGTTAAAGCAACATCAGAAACCGTATTTTTGTAAATGGATAAATCAAATATTCCGCGGTTTGAATTAGAAACATTTGCGCAGGCTAATTTTAAAGTCCCTTTTTTAAAAGTAGAACAATATCCTGTTAATGCCAACTACTTTAGCATAAAAAACCGGCAGCATAACCCGGTGAACGATTATATTTCTCCCAACCGCAGGCAATTCTTTAAGATCTTCCACATTACATCAGGTACAGGGATACTCACCGTAGGATTGCATCAATATTTCCTTAATCCCGGCGATATCGCTTTTTTACATCCCGACGAGATCATGTCCTGGCAAACCACCTCTACAGATACGGGTGGCCACTTTTGCCTCATCCATCCTAAATACTTTGAAGAGGCAGACCATGTGCTTCATTTATTTAGGCATTATTATTACTTCAAACCCTCAAAAGCGGTAATTCAGTTAACAGAAAGCCTGTCTTTAAAAGTCAACCAATATTTTGAATTGATATTGAAAGAGGAAGAAGGAGGCCAAGAAGATAAAAAGCAAGCCATCCTGCTGCATTTGCAAATGATCCTGCTGGAAGCGCAACGGGCCGGAAAAAACCTACCGGATGTAGAAGTTCCTGAAACCTACCGCTACATACATGGGTTTTTAACTTTGCTTGAATCTACCTTTCAAATACAAGGACCGGATCAAGCGGTGAAAATTAAAACCGCTGGAGAATTTGCCGATCAGTTGAATGTGCATCCCAATTACCTGAACTCTTTGGTTAAAAATCAGACAGGAAAGACTTTGCGAGAACATATTCAGGAAAGATTGCTGTATGAAGCCAAAACATTGCTTGTACAAACCGATTGGAGCATCAGAACCATCAGTTATGTATTGGGGTTTTCTGAACATGCTGCTTTTACGGCATTCTTTAATAAAAAAGAAAACATTTCTCCATCTAATTTCCGGGAAAATGCTGTTTCCGGAGTGAACATTTGAAACTCACAATTATCCCTATGGTTTGAATAAGTGCTTATCAAACCCATGTAAGTTCTTTTGTACCATAAAATCAAGAAAATGGAAAATCAAAGAAAAACATGGTTCATAACGGGCTGCTCACAAGGAATTGGTTTGGTATTAACGAAACAATTGCTTGCAGAAGGGTACAACGTAGCGGCAACTGCCCGTAATTTGGAAACACTTAAAACTGCTGTCGGTACTTCTTCAGCCCAATTTTTGCCGTTGCAGGTTGATTTAGTAAACGAAGAAAGCGTAGGCAAAGCAGTGGGATTGGCTATGGCGCATTTCAAATCTATTGATGTTTTAGTAAACAATGCCGGCTACGGCTTAATTGGCGGAATTGAAGAATCATCCAATAAGGAAGTACAGCAAAGTTTCAATATCAACGTTTTTGGTTTATTAAACGTAACCCGTGCCGTTTTACCGCACATGCGAGCAGCTCAAGCTGGGCATATTTTTAATTTATCTTCTGTTTTTGGTTTGATTGCCGGTGCCGGTTGGGGTATTTATTGCGGGACAAAGTTTGCGGTAGAAGGTATATCCGAAGCTTTGGCACAGGAAGTTAAACCATTTGGCATCAACGTAACTATTATTGAACCCGGTTATGTCCGCACTAATTTTTTAAACAGTGGCTCCATCGCTACCCCTCAAAATGCGATACCGGAATATGTGGCCGTTGCCGAAGAGAAACGTAAACATCAGGAAGATGTACCAGGAACCCAAATCGGCGACCCTCAAAAAATAGCAGCAGTAATGATTGGCCTAAGTAAAGTAAGCGAGCCTCCACTTCGTTTGTTGTTGGGATCTGATGCATTGCAATATGCCAATTACAAAATACAAATGCTGCAAACCGGAATCGAAGCCAATAAAGAAACTACGCTTTCAACGGATTTTAAGTAATTGCCTCCGGTTTAAGCATTAATATTAAAAACCGTAATGCTTCTTTTACCGCCTAAAAATCAGTGTTTGTGTTTCTTCAATTTAAACATAAAAAGGCACCAATTTTTAGGTGGTAAAAGAAGCATTTCAAAGAGGTTGAAAAAATTAAACAGGTTTTGTTCCCTAATCAAAAAAACCATTTTAAGCCATTACTCTATTTTTAATAACCGACAGCCAAACACGCCTCCTGCAGTTTTACCCGGTAGTGCCTGAAACTTGACCGTAATAGTTTGCTTACCGTTTAACAGACCTGCCGGGATAGCATAATTTAGGGCATAAATGCCCGGCACTGTTTTTACACTTAGTTTTTCGGTGGCTATTTTCTGTCCGTCAACCACAATTTCAAACTCACGGCCTTCGCCATCCGTGCCTATGTAACTGCATTGAAGTTCGGCCGCTTGTGCATTTTTGGTGTCCATTGTAAAAGAAAACCAGCCTCCGTTTGTGGCATCCCGCCATCTGTTGCCGTTCACATCGCCTGTATTGGTCCGGTCGCCTTTTAAATCATGGTTCCGCTCGGGCTGCATTTCGCCCAAACGCATCACATCCAATGTTCTGGCGTTCAGCTCTTCTTCGGCCTTGCGCTCGGCTTCAAACTGCTGCTGCTTCAGTTTCCATTCATCGGCAGTAAAAAAATCCCAGTAAACGGCCTGCTTTTGGTTGTAAACTTTATACAACGGTTCCAGCATTACTTTCTTCCCGTTGTTGCTGGCATAAAACAAGTTTGGCTGTTTGTCGTCCGGCTTTATCCAATCATTCAGGTTGGCTTTAGCAGATACAAATACCGGAATATCGCGCTGCCGAATTTGGCCAGTGCCCAATTTTCCGCTTAAAACTAAGGGCCCGTATAAAACAGCTTTCTGGTTAACATTGTCGGGCATACTTTCTGTATATAAACGCATCGGATAAGTGATTTGTATGCGGTCGCCTTT
Source organism: uncultured Sphingobacteriaceae bacterium (assembly GCA_964244955.1). Lineage (GTDB taxonomy): Bacteria > Bacteroidota > Bacteroidia > Sphingobacteriales > Sphingobacteriaceae > Mucilaginibacter_A. The sequence continues at coordinate 24,762 of CAXTKQ010000015.1, forward strand.
GTGCCATTTCCTGTTGATCGTGATATAAGTACCTGGTTTTGCTGCTACGGATATTGCCTTACCGTTAACCGTTATAAAAGCACCATCAACCGCCCATTTTGGATAGCGGATGTGTAATGGTATTTGCAAAGGATGTGCAAGTTGTTTTACGCTGAGGTTGATTACTTTGTCTTCAGGATATTTAGTGTCCATCTGCCAGGTGATCCCTTTTTCTTTCCAAGTGAGTACAGATGGAATAAATAAATTTACAAACAAGCCGCCCAGGTTATCTTTGTAATAGATATCCATACCGTATTTACTATGGTTTTCCATGCCTGTGCCAGTGCAGCACCAGAAAGAACTGTCACGCGTCCCGAATTTTTTTTCAGTGCCCGAAGCCAGGGGCAAATAGTATAATACCATTCCGTTTTCGGGGTTTTGCGAGGCCAGGATGTGGTTGTACAACACACGCTCATAATAATCCGCATAAGCAGCTCGGGCATTTAGCTTAAATAAATGACTGGTTAGTTTAAGCATGTTATAGCTGTTGCAGGTCTCGGTCGTGTTCTCGCTTAAAGTTTTCGACAAATGATCCGGTTCGTTGCTGAAACGTTCGTGGTCGCTATTGCCGCCAATCACATAAGAATAATGGCCAACCACCGTATTCCAGAAAAAATTGGCAATAGTATAGTCACTCTGATTTCCGGTAAGCTCATATTGCCGGGCGCAACCAATGATTTTTGGGATTTGTGTATTGGCATGGACACCGGCCAAATCATCCTGGTTATTGGCCAGTGGACTTAATATCTGTTTGTGGTTAAAGCGGAACGAAAGTGCCAGATACTTTTTATCACCGGTAATGGCATAAACATTGGCCAGTGCTTCGTTCATGCCGCCATGTTCGCATTCCAGCATTTTTTGAAACTGTGCCTCAGTTAGATTTTTAAACTTTCCGTCAATCCAGTTACAAAACTTTGCCGCTACTTCTTTTGCCTGCAAATTATTGGTGTAAGTGTAGGCATCTACCAAACCGGCCAAAACTTTGTGCTCGGTGTACCACGGAACCCAGCCGCCATTCAAATCAAAACCTTGCGAATGGATATCGCCTGCAGCAACCTGGTCAAAAATCTTGTCCTCATCCGGGATACCGCCCACATAACCGGTTTTACGGGCTTGTTGGCATTCGGCCAATTGGGCCACGATATAATCTGTTTTTTGTTTGAATTGCTTGTTTCCGGTAGCGGCATACATCATGGAACAGGCCGAAAGATAATGCCCAAGCGAATGGCCGGAAACACCCAATGCTTCCCAACCGGCATAAATTTCGCCCTTTGGTTTTAAACCGGCATTTATCCTGAAACGGTTTAAAAAACGGTCAGGCTCCAGGCTTAGCAGCCAGGCCGCATCTTTATCCATCGCGTGTTTAAACGGGCTTTTTAACAACCGTACATCCTGCAAGGCAAAAGCTGAAGCCTGCCTGTTTACTTTGTCGGCAATTTTATATCCTGTTTGTGCTATGGTATGGATGCTTGCCAAAAGCAGCACGCACAATAGCAGGTTTCGCTTTTTGTAATACATTTTTTTCATGAATATATAACGTCGGTTTGTATTAATGCTAAAAAGACGATGCTTCTTTTATCTTATAAAAAACAGTGAAAGTTGAACTGCTTCGACCTGATTAAAACCAACACCAATTTTTACCTGGTAAAAGAAGCATTGCATTTATCCACCAAAACCTACTGCTTTTCAATTTGTAAGAACCGAAAACTGGCTGGATCAACCACCAATTGAAAAACATCGGAACTATCCTTAACAAATTTTACGCTAACCAAAGCTGTTGCCCGCGGCGAAACTTGTTTGTTTAAATGATGTGTATGAAAAACGTAGTGCAGGCTTCCTTTTTTATCGGTAAACAAATCGCCATGCCCTGTCCCGTTAATTTTTAAAAGGTTTTTGCTGATGATTGGGTTTTTGTTTGATTTTTCCCAGGGGCCAAAAGGCGATTTGGAAGTGGCATAACCAACCGCATAATTTGGGTTACGAAAATCATTGGCCGAATAAATTAAATAATACAAGTTCCCTTTTTTGATGACCGTTGGCCCTTCCGTAACCGGCCAGTTTGTTTTGGCGGTATTTTCCCAATCCTGCGTGGCCGTGATACATTCTTTAACTGTTTCCGGCAAAATATCCGAAAGATCGTCTTTCATTTGGGCCACAAAAATGCGGTTGCCTGCTGTTAAGCGCACATGGTACAAGTAAAATTTGCCGTCATTGTCCCGAAACAAAAAAGGGTCAATCTGCTTTCCAATTCCGGATAAAGCTTTTATTTCTTTTTGTTTAAAAGGCCCGAGCGGGTTATCACTTTGTGCAATGGCAATATGTTCATCTGCTGTATAAGCCATGTGATAAGTGTTGCCGATTTTGAAAACTTGCGGCGCCCAAAAACCTTTGCTGCCGTAAGCATCGCCTTTGGCCAACGCAAAACCATTGGTTTTTCCTGCGGGGCCAATCCAATTTTTTAGGTCTCGGGATTGATAAACCAAAAAGCCCTGCTCGCTGCTTGTTCCGTACAAATAATAAGTCCCTTTATCTAAAAAGATGGTTGGGTCTGCCAGATAAATGGTATCG
>CAXTKQ010000015.1:27378-39195 GCA_964244955.1 uncultured Sphingobacteriaceae bacterium
GTATCGGCTTGAGGTTTAATCAATCTATCTGCAAAAAAACCTTTTGAATTTGCAAAAACCTGTTGTTGCAATATCCCATAAATAAATGTTAAAAAGAATAGATACTTCAGTTTGTCCATCTTAAAAAAGCATTAAAAATCAATCGGATCGTTTGGGTTGGGATAAATGTAAAGATCGAAATTTAATTGACAGATGCTGGTTTCAATTTTATCCAATCTATTTCCAATGCTTCTTTTACCACATAAAAATCATTGCCTTTTTGTGGTTTTTGTACCCTTAAAATATTTGGGCATACCAAATTTATAGGCATAAAAGAAGCATTGTAAAATTTTATGATATAAATTTAAACAGGCTCTTAATAGTTTGAAACCATGTTTAAAATTGACGGACAAATAATATTTAAAATAATTTGTAAGGTTTATGTGCGGGCTGCGACTAAGCCAGTACAATTAATCAAAAAACTAAAAAACGATCAAATGAAAAATTTAAAAGCTGTTGTATTAAAAAGCCTTGTTGCTGCTGTTGCAGTTATTTGTTTAACGGTTAACGCGCAGGCGCAGGATGCAAAAATGTCGAAAATGGAACACAAAAAAATGTCAAAGATGGATCACAAAAAAGGCAAAATGAGCAAAATGTCTCATGATAAAATGTCAAAAGATTCATCCGGAAAGATGTAAATAATTATCTATCCTATTTGTTATGGTTAAGTTGTTTAAATAATAGAGCTTGTTTAAATTTATATCAAATCCTTTAATCTGCACTTAGGATTGATGACCATACTTCTTTTATCACACAATAATCATTACCTGCATTAATACGTAGTGTAACCGGTAAGCAGCAACTTCAATATATACCATTAACATCAAACAAGGATTTTGTTACAGCTTAATAAATTTTACCATTTCTCTTTCTTAAAAAAACCAAAAAAACAACCATGAAACGAATTTTTTATTTAGCAATTACTGTGCTTTCTATAGTAAGCTGCAAAAAAACTAATACTATTCCAACCGAAAAAAACGACATTGTTTATGTTGAAACCAATAATTATCAGGGTAACCAAAATGCAGTGCTTGCATACCGTGATAATGGAAATGGCAAACTTGAGCAATTGGCAGGCAGCCCGTTTCTCACCAATGGCGCTGGTGTTAGTAACCTCGGGCAAATATTAGGGCCGCTTGACTCGGATTATGAATTAAGGGTGTCATCAGATGGCCAATTCCTTTTAGCAGTAAACTCAGGAAGCAATACCATTGCAGTATTTTCAATAAAACCTAATGGAGCGCTGCAGCCTGTTGCCGGTTCACCCTTTCCATCTGGCGGGCAAACGCCGGTAAGCATTGACGTATCGGGCAACAATGTGTTTGTTGTAAACAAAAGCCAGGATCCGATGCACGCAACACCATTGGCACCTAATTATACAACTTTTACAATAGATGGCTCAGGGACTTTAACACCTGTAGCGGGCGGAAAATTTGAAACTACTCCAGGCACCTCTCCGGCACAGGCTTTGGTTTCCAGAGATAAAAAGTTTCTCTTTGGCAGCGATTTTCTTGGCATTATGCTTAATCCGCCTGTAGGCACGTTACGTTCATTTGCTATCGCCGGTACAGGTGTGTTAACTCCCGTGGCAGGCTCGCCTTATGTTTTACCCAACAGCGCTACAACTCCTGATAACACAGCTTTGGGTTTATGGCAACACCCTTCTGGCAACCCTTTATATGTTGGGATACCTTTACAGGGAAAAATCGGCGTATTTAATGTAAATGCTACTACCGGTGCGCTAACGCTCCAATCAACTGTTGCAGCCGGAAAAGCAGTATGTTGGATCCGCACAAATAAGGCCGGAGACCACTTATATGCACTAAATTCTGCCGATAATACCGTGCAGGTTTACGATACTTCAAACCCCATGTCCCCTGCTTCTGTGCAGACTTTAGAACTTAAAAATTCAGGCCCTGCTTATGGCGATGCCGCATTTAAAACAAGCCAGGCATTTTCATTGGCTTTTTCTTCAACTGAAAAAATTCTGTATGTAGTGAGCCAGCATACGAATACAGATTTCAGCATCGGTAATTTTAATTATTTACATGCTTTAACTGTATCTGATAATGGCATGTTAACCGAAACCACTGAACCAATCCAACTGCCGGTAGCTAATACAATAAGGCCAAAAGGCACAGCAGTTGTAAGCAGGTAAAAAAGCAAAAAATTAAAATCGTCCATCCGATTGCTTAGTCCCTCCATTTTTTAAAGGTTTTAAGCGGAGGCATATTTATCGTTAATAACGGCATCTTAATAAAAAAGAAATGAGAAAATTCACAGTTCCGGCAAGGGAAGATGTAAGCCCGGCCAACCAAGCTATTTTTGACAACCTGACTAAAGCGGTAGGTTTTGTTCCAAACCTGTATGCAGCCATCGCTTATTCTGATAGCGGTTTAGAAAGATACCTGGCTTATCAAAATGCTAAAACAAGTTTGAGCAACAAAGAAAAAGAAGCAGTAAACCTTATCGTGAGCCAGGTTAATGGTTGTGTGTATTGCCAAAGCGCACATAGCGTAATTGGTAAAATGAATGGTTTTAGCGATGAACAATTACTTGACATCCGTAACGGCAAGGCTGCAAACCCGAAATTGAATGCATTGGTGCAATTGGCTGCCAATATTACAAAAGAACGCGGTAATGCAGATGCTGCACTGGTAGATGATTTTTTTGCACAAGGTTACACACAAGAAAACCTGGTAGATTTGATTTTGCAGATAAGTGATAAAACAGCCGCAAACTATTTGCACAACCTGATACAAATCCCGGTTGATTTTCCTTTAGCGCCAACGTTAGAATTAGATACCATCAGCAGTGATAACTAAACAAGTGGAACAGCACTGGTATAAATAAGTTATAATTCAAAAACAAGACCCTACTGGTTAAACAAACAAGATCAAATAAAAATTTTAAAAGTAAAAGCCTGAATTTATTTTCCGGCTTTTACTTTTTTGTATAAAGTTTGTTTAGAGCCTATTTAAATTTATAGGCATATAATTTTACAATACTTCTTTTATGCCTATAAATTTGGCGTACCCGAATATTTTAAGGGTACAAAAACCACAAAAAACAATAAATTTTATGTGGTAAAAGAAGCATCCAAAATCATTTAAAAAAATTAGATGATTTATAAAACCTATAGGAAGAAATTCCTTTAAAATCACTTAGCCATTAAATCCTATTAAAAGGCGGTTCATTGAATTATGTGAATGGAATTCTTTTAATTTTTTAGTGCCGCTATTTTGATGTTTTTTATTCCGGTGGCATCCGATCTGAACAGGATTTTTTGAACTTTTAAGTCTGGCCGGAAAGCAATCATCGTGCGTTGACCTGCAATTTCAGTGTCGAATTGTGAACCGCCAAATTTATCCTCATATTTAACCATTATACGGACGGTAAACGGTTTATCTGTACCAGCCAGGTTTTCGAGGGCGTAATTACGGGCACCACTTGGAGAACCTCCCTCACGTAATGATTTCTCAGTACTCGAGAAATTGCTGATTTGTCCTTTTCCATATTGTGCCCTTTTGGCTTTTGGACTAACCTGAACTTCGCAAGCATGGTTTTCACCTTCTGAACCTAAAAAAAGCGAGCCAAGTTTTCCGGACAAATCTGTGCTCGGTTCTACATCAAATGTCAATAAGAAAGAGGACGATCCTGTGTCAAAAGAGGTAGTTTTATTAATTTCTTTCGCCAATGTTTTTTCTTTTTCGGTCGCAGGGATTATTTCCTTCATCCATTTTGTTCCGATCCTACCATCCGGAGATTGAACCATTTCGTGGATAACAAGTGATCCGCCCCAGCCCGCCATTGGAATCCAGCCGGCCATTAAATAGCGGCCGTCTTCTATTTTTGTTACCGCTGGCACGTTCATTCCGTTGTAAAAGTCTAAGCCTGCTTTAACGCCATTTTCAAATTTATCTTCGGGTGCGCTGGCTGGTTTTGTCCAGAAACCGGTAAAACCACCAATAATGTAATCATAATTTCCCCAGCGGAAGAAGAATGTGCAGTCGCCTCCCGGAGGGAAATCCGGATTGATAGAACGCCAGCCTCCATTGATGGATTTCGATTCCCAGGTTCCTTTCGCTCCATAATTTGCTAACATGCGTAAGCGTCCTTCAGGATCAATATAAACACTTGGGTTTTCACATGGATGAAATAAGATTTTTGTTTTCTTGAATTTACTGATGCCATCTTCACTAATGGAATAAGTAGATCCGGCCGGATAGCCAGGGATGGTGTCATAACGGAAGGAGCCTGTAAAGCCGTGTTTATTATAGTAGTCCCATTGCAAGGGCAACATGGTTTGTTCTTTAGGATAAATCCTGGTGGTGTGCAGACCGTAACTAAGGCAAAATTTATTATCAAAAACAAAAGGCACACCCGTTCCGATTGTCTCCCATTGTGCCTCTATTGGGGTAGCAGCCTCGTGTTCTGTCCAGGTTTTAAAATCAGTTGTTGATAAGTGCTCGAAGTAATGTCCTCCTTTTCCAAACTTGCTGTTATGTCCTCGGCGATCAAACAAATAAAATACATGATAACGTCCCTGATAATAAAAAGTAGCAACGTCGCCAACCCAAGTGTTGTGCCCCTGAGGTGTCCAATACTCAATCTCATTTGAAGTTCGAGGCTTCTTTAATGCCACTTTTTGTGGTTCAAGCCCCGGAAAAAAGATTTCAGCTTTAGAAACAAGGGCAGGGTTTATTTCCCAAGAACTTTGTTTTCCCCATTTTGGGTAGCCTATGGCAAAGTCGTTGTCCAAAAGCTCGTTATCTACATATAAAGTCCATCTAACACCAGAAAAATGAAGTACAACATCGTGTTCTCCCTGGGGCTTTTTCAACATGGCTAATGGGATGCCTATGGGCATATCACGGGGCCCTTTAGGTTCAAAAGGCGGATAAAGCGTTAGGGCTGCTTCCATTACAGGAACAGAACCATCAGGCATTGGATAAGCAGGATAGTTTTGTTTTTTTCGATCCTTCGGGTCCTGTTGAAAAGTAGTCAGATTTAGTACACCTGGAATGGTAAGAAGATTTATTTTGGAGTTTTCTACTTTCAAATTGACCCGCATTTTGATGGTAAAACTGCTGCTGTCAAACGGCACTTTAAAAGTTCCATTCGTTTTTTGGGTTGAAAGAGCACTTAGTGCAGGCCCTCCCGAAAAATGCCAGGGAGTGGATTGTAATACAATTTTAACAGCCTGTCCTTTTACAACATACTCAGAGAAGAGCAGGTTGCCGATAATCATCACGATTAGGAAGGAAGAATTAACGAATTTTTTTTTCATTGATTACTGAATTGAAACGATACAACTACCAAAACTATAATATTCTACTGAGAAACTGCCATCAAAAGCAATCCGAAATCAAGATAAAAGCAGCTTATTGTAAGAGCCTGTTTAAATTTTGTTAACCTTATTTGCCATGCTTCTTTTACCACATAAAAATCATTCTAAAACTTTTGTGCGGTAAAGAAGCATCCAAAATTATTTTAACAAAAACCAAATACTTTAAAAAGCTACTTTTAGGTAGCTTTTTTGCGCAAGAAAAACAAGCAAATGCTTGGTTTGGGCCTGCATAACCTTGTTCTTTCAAAATTAAACAACGTTGGCAATTTATATAATCTTTAAAAAAACCACAAGTTTCTCGGCAATACGTTAAACTTTCCAGGCTTTTTTGCCGTAAGTAAACCTCATGCAAAAACCTGTTTTTTATTTTTTCCTGATACTGTTTTTATCGGCTAATTTTTGTGTTTTTGCACAAGGCAATGTTCTAAATAAAACTGATTTTGTCCGCACTTCGCAAAACTTTTTGTACGCAGCCAAATCCGGCGACAGTACTTCGGCTTATTTAGATACCTTGAAAAAAGCCGACGAAAATTTACTTTCCGACCAGTTAAACAACGACCAAAAACGATTGGCTTTTTGGCTAAACTTGTATAATGGTTTTACGCAGGTACTTTTGAAAAAGAACCCCGATCAATACAAAACACGAAACAGTTTTTTCTCTTCCAAACAAATTAATATTGCCGGCAAGTTAATTAGTTTAGATTTGATAGAGCACGGTATTTTGCGCCATTCAAAAATAAAATGGAGCGAAGGCTATCTGGGGAAAGTTTTTCCTTCGGCTTTTGAAAAAAAATTCAGGGTCGAAAAACTGGATTACCGCATCCATTTCGCTTTAAATTGTGGTGCAAAAAGTTGTCCGCCCATTGCATTTTACGATCCGAATAAAATTGGCAAACAGTTAAATGTAGCAGTCAAAACTTATTTAAAAGGCGAATGCGAATACGATCAGGCAAAAAACAGCGTGAAAGTTCCTGCTTTGATGGGTTGGTTTCGTCATGATTTTGGCGGGAAAAAACACCTGTTGGATATTTTGAAACAAAACCAAATCATTCCTGAAAACAGCAACCCGAACATCGAATTTAAAAAATACGACTGGAGTTTGTATCTTAACAATTATAAATCTGAAAACAATGGCTAACCATTATTATAATGCCGAAGACTTGGGCAAATTTGGCAGCATCGGCGAATACCAAAAAGAAATGGCCGATAAATTTTTCTCGTATTACGGAGAAGTTTTTAAAGACGGCGCTTTAACCGCAAAAGAAAAATCGCTGATTGCTTTGGCGGTTTCGCACGCGGTGCAATGCCCATATTGTATTGATGCCTACAGCAGCGACGCATACGAAAAAGGCTTCAGCGAAGCACAAATGATGGAAGCGGTACACGTTGCATCGGCGATAAAAGGCGGCGCAGTTTTGGTCCATGGTGTGCAAATGATGAACAAGGTAAAAGAAATAAGCATGTAATTTTGGGGTTTCGTTTTTAATGCAATGCTTCTTTTACCACCTAAAAATCATCGGGCTTTTTAAAGTTTGTTTATGAAATCTCTCAAAGTTTTACAGCACCATTTAGCGGATGCAAACAATCAATTGGCTGTTTTAGAAAACCGGTCAGAACATCAGCATGCTTCTTTTACCGGTAAACTTTTGGGTTTGAATCTATTTCCGCTGCAAGCTTCGGGCGTTGATATTTTTCAAATTAACGTAGGCAAAATGTGCAACCAGGTTTGCAAACATTGCCATGTTGATGCCGGGCCAGACCGAAAAGAAATCATGACGCGGGAAACGATGGAATTATGTTTGCACGTTTTGGCAAACTCGGACATCAAAATTGTTGACCTCACTGGCGGCGCGCCAGAGTTAAACCCTGATTTTAGATGGTTTGTGGAAGAGATTAAAAAGTTGGGCAAACACATCATTGTCCGTTGCAACCTCACCATCATTTTGGCCAACAAACGTTTTTATGATTTGCCCGAATTCTTCCGAAAACATCAAATTGAAGTTGTTTCTTCTTTGCCAAGTTTTACACAAGACCGAACCGACCGGCAACGCGGCAATGGTGTTTTTGAAGATTCCATCAAAGCTTTGCAAATGTTAAATAATGTTGGTTACGGGCAAGAAGGCGGTGGTTTAATTTTGAACTTGGTGTACAACCCGGCCGGTGCTTTTTTGCCGCCATCACAACAAGCTTTAGAAAAAGAATACAAAACGGAGCTGGCCAAAAAGTTCAATATTGTTTTTAACAACTTGTTTGCCATCACCAATATGCCCATCAGCCGTTACTTGGATTATTTGCTGCAAACCGGCAACTATGACAAATACATGGAGAAGTTGGTTTCGGCTTTTAATCCAAGTGCCGTAAAAAATGTAATGTGCCGCAATACAATTTCGGTAAGTTGGGACGGTTTTTTGTACGATTGTGATTTTAACCAAATGCTGGATTTGAAAGTTGCGCCTCAAACTTCGCAACACTTATCCAACTTTGACCTTTCTTTACTCAATAACCGGAACATTGTTTTAAAACAACATTGCTACGGATGTACGGCCGGAGCGGGTTCAAGTTGTGGCGGCGAGGTAGCCGGTTAATTGCTATGGATGCAACAACTCCGTTAAATACAGCTTTGATTATTTTTGTTCGGCACCCAAAGTTGGGCAAAGTAAAAACCAGACTTGCAAGTGCAATTGGCGATGAAAAAGCATTAAAAGTTTACCGGCTTTTATTAGACTATACCAAAAATATCACGGCGGAATTAAATTGTAGAAAGTTTGTTTATTACAGCGACCAAGTGGAAGAATACGACTTATGGAACGCGCCGGGTTATACCAAAAGGCAGCAAACCGGAAATGATTTGGGTGAAAGGATGCTGAATGCTTTTAAAGAATTGTTTGAACAAGGTTTTAAAAACATCATTATTATTGGAAGCGATTGTTACCAGCTTAAAAATATAGGGATAAAAGAAGCATTTGAATTGTTGGATAGTTGTGAAGTTGTAATCGGACCAACTTTTGACGGTGGTTATTATTTATTGGGAATGAACCGTTTGATACCCGAAGTTTTTTACAACAAAGTTTGGAGCACCGATCAGGTATTTGAGAAAACAATACAAGACTTGAAACTTTTAAAATTATCTTTTACAACATTGGCACAATTGCACGATGTAGATGTTGCAGCAGACTTGGAACTAAACGGAATCGAAATTTAATATGATTTGAGCATTTGTTTGTATTGATTAACCATGCTTTGTTGCGAAGCACCTTTTCGATACATTTTTATAATTGTATAATTTGCAATTTGAACTTTGAGCCAACTATTGGTTTCATATTTTCGGGCAGATATCAATACCGGCTTTTTGATGATCTTGTATTTTCCGGTTTTTCTGGCGCGTGCACAAAATTCAAACTCTTCCATAATTTTCATATTGGTATCAAATCCGCCGCATTGTTGGTACAAACTTTTGGTGATAAACAAAGTTTGGTCGCCGCCCATTCCGGCAAAAACATCCAAACGGCTCAACGCGGCATTCAATTTTAACAACCAGCTTTTGCTATCGTACTTGGATAAATACCTGCCCAAATTGTAACCTTGCTGCAATGCTTCTTTTATGTCCTCAAAATAAGTAACAGGAGGTTTGGTATCGGCATGAACAAAATACAACACACTTCCTTTGGCTTGTGAGGCGGCAAAATGCATTTGTGCCGCGCGGCCTTTTTGCGGAGAAAGGATTGTTTTTGCACCGGCAGCTTTTGCAATTAATAAAGTTTCGTCCGTACTTCCGCCATCCGAAACAATAATTTCAATTGTTGTTTTGTGTTGATTTTGAAATAAATGATGAATTAACTTTCCAATATTTTTGGCTTCGTTAAAAGTTGGAATGATGATGCTAACCATTTGCTGATTGAACTTTTGATCATAACAAATCAATTAACTTGTGCATTTAACCAGGCCAATGTTTTTGTAATGCCTTCTTTTATCGGTGTAATTTTATAGCCCAATTCTTTTTCTGCTTTTGCCGAATTGACGGTCCAATGCTTGTTATATTTTCGTACAAAAGCTGGCGTAATCAATGGTTTGATGCCAAAAATTTTTGCCAGTAAAAGAAGTATGTGCGAAATAAAAAGCATGACTGGCAACGGTAAATTATACAATTTTCGCTTTGTACTTGTTATCTCATCAACCAAATTAAAAAAATCCTGATAATTAATGTTGATCCCTCCAAGCAAATAACGTTCGCCAGGTTTGGCTTTTTCCATCGCCAAAATCATCCCTTCAACAACATCATTAATGTAAACATAATTGCCGATGCTTTTGCCGTTGCCGGGTTTTACTTTCCATTTATTGTTGATGTACATTTTTAGCAACCGCGTAATGCCGTTACTTTCGGTTAATAAACCTGGCCCATAAACCCGACTTGGATTAACAATAATACCACGGATACCTTTTTGGTTATACTGTTTCAACAAAAGTTCGGCCTCAACTTTGCTCTTTTCGTACAAAGTTTCTAAGTATGGATTTGGGTTTGTTGTTTCAGAAACAGGTTGCAAATTCAAAGAATGGCCAACGACGCCAGCGGTTGAAGTGAACAACACATTTTTGATATTTTGTACCAACGCACAATCCAATACATTTTGAAAGCCTTTTACATTAACTGTATAAAACATGTTTGGATTTGGATGCCAAACCGAAGCCAAAGCAGCTAAATGATAAATTTGATGACAACCTAACAGCGCACTTTGAATAGATGCTTTATCTAAAATATCTCCGGCAAATAACCTGATATTTTTATGTTGAAGCAGCACAGAAGCTTTTTGAGTGTTACGCACCAAAGCATGAACGGTATGCCCGTTTTCGGCTAATTTTAACGCAAGTTTTTGTCCGATAAAACCAGTAGTACCGGTAATAAAAATCGTCATTACTCAACAAAATTAGTTAGCAACAGCCACCGCCATCATAAAACCAGGTAGAAGCGGAAATAAAAATATCAGTTCTGTTTAAGGCGGCTAAGTTTGCAGCAGTTTTATCGCACACTGCTAAAGGTTGGTTTGGTAGGAGGACGTGGCCTTTGTGGTCATCAAAATATTCCTCCTCGCCATAATAAATAGCGGCTTTACCTGTAAAAACGCAAGGCCCATCGACAGGCATTGCATCTTTTATTGCACAAACTTCAACACTTTCAATATAAATAAGTTCATTGGTGGCATATTTCCCTGGTGCTAAAATACGGTATGGACGTTTTGCCCGAACCTCAATTGTGCCAAAACCAATATTGGTGATAGCTTTAATATAATCTTGTAGCGGAAGCGAACCGGTAAGGCACAAAGCGCGCAAACGTTCATCATTTCGAAGTTCCTTATTTATTTCCTGGTTACAAATTGGGTCAGACATCACCAAACGTCCGCCTGGTTTTAGTACGCGGTAAATTTCTTGTAATGCTGTTTTTAGGTCGCTTTCTTTAAAGATGTTGAACAAGCAATTTTGCCCAGCCACATCAATCGAGTTGTCTTCGATTGGTAGTGCCAATGCCGAACCTTTGCGCAATTCTATAAAGTCTTTTTTAAACCACGGATTTAATGTTTCGGCTTCTGATAAATTAGCTGCACAAGTGGTTAACATTTCATCAACAACATCAACCCCAATTACGCCTCCTGCATTTCTGTTAAAATAAGAAAACTGCAATAGTTCCATTCCACCACCAACGCCTACATACAATATTTTAGGGTTATTTACCAAATCCCCTACATTTACAATTGAACCACAACCATAATTCATCTCCTGCATGATAGCAGGAACTTGCAGTCCAGGGAGTGCATTCATCGGAGAAGTTGTGCAGCACAAACCAACATCAGGTTTTAAAGCAGCATCGCGATAAACGTTTTCAGTTATCTCAAGATAATTATCCATTTTATGAAAGGTTATTGTATGGAAATATACAATAGTTATTACGGTAAAAGAGATTAATATCTAAAATATTTTTAAGATATAATTGAGATTTAATACTTCTTTTACCAAAAATACAGTTGAAGTTAAATTAAATTTTTAGTACTAAAAGAAGTATTTATTGAATTAATTTTTCAAGCACAATAAAGAAGTTTTATATTGTAAGATTAATAAGGGCCTGTTTAAATTTATACAAACAAAAATACTAATGCTTCTTTTATCCTACAAAAATTGGTGTTTGCAGTAATTTAAACTAATCAAAAACAAAGTACAAGCTGATTTTTTCAGGTGATAAAAGAAGCATTGGAATTTTTAATTAAACTTTAAACAGGCATTAAATTTAATTTATTAGTATATTTTATTTCATTATTTAACAAGATCTATATACGCAAAAACACCTTATACTTATGTAGTACAAGGTGTTTTAGGCATTGAATAAGTTTTGGCGCCGACCTACTCTCCCGCCTGTTACGGCAGTACCATTGGCTCTGGCG
>CAXTKQ010000016.1:0-11063 GCA_964244955.1 uncultured Sphingobacteriaceae bacterium
GATATGTTCATTTTGGATAACACCGGCCACAGAATCTTCAAAAGCCACGCCTTTATTGGTATGCGCGCGAACCATCAGCAATTGTGCAATTCGGTCGTGCCGGTTCAGTTTATTAAAAACAGAATCTACCCAATGATTTTTCTGCTTTTCCTGATCGGCATTTTGCGGTTTTTGGGCGAAGACAGCAGCAGCAAAACAAATGAGCAAGCTGCTAAAAAAATATTTGAAAAAATCAGGCATACATTAATTTCCCTTTTGGTTTTGGCAATCCTCTGCCCAATGCTGTTGCTGTATCAATCCATTCCTGAATAACAATTTCTATATTTTGAACCGCTTCAATATAACTTTTTCCATCTGCCATACAGCCGGCTAATTCTGGCACTTCTGCCAAAAACGCCTCGTTTTCCTGGCTCCAGTAAATGATGATTTCGTATTTACTTTCCATTTAAAGTTAATTTATATTTTAAAATGATTGTCCTGACTTGTTTCACTTGATACACTTTTGCTTTGGTCCGTTAGGCTGGATATTAATAATTTCTGCAATCTTTTCTTTTGTAAAGATTCTATGGCTTCCGCCGGTTGTCTGTTCGCTAAAACTTAAAGCTAACAAAAGTCCCCGTAATTCTTCAAAACCAATATTGCTATCTGAAGTGCCTGAAAGTATTTTTAACAGAAGCTTATCTACTTTGCCCATTTACAAGCCAAAGTTACAAAAACCACCAATGCTTCTTTTATCGCCTAAAAACTATTGCAGTTTAAACTTATGATAATGCAAAACCTGAAGCAAATTTTTAGTGCATAAAAGAAGCATTTTAACCTGAAAGAAATAACCTAAACAAGTTCAATACTAAATTGTCTATAAATAAGGCTTGATAAACAAAGCAACCAAACAAAACATTTTTAGCCCAAATTTTAAAAAACCATGTTGGCAATAGGAACCCCGGCACCAGATTTTGAATTAAATTCTACACCAGACCAAAAAGTAAAATTAAGTGAACTGTTGGGCAAAAAAGTTGTCCTTGCTTTTTACCCTGCAGATTGGAGCCCGGTATGCAGCGATGAAATGGCGCTTTTTAACGAAACACTTAAACTCTTTTCAAAACACAACGCGCAACTGTTAGGAATTTCAGTTGATAGCATCTGGAGCCATTTAGCTTTTAGCCAGAACAGTAAGTTTCATTTTCCATTACTGTCTGATTTTGAGCCTAAAGGAAAGGTAGCCAAAATGTATGGCGTTTATGATGAAAAATTAGGGGAAGCCGAAAGGGCACTGTTTGTATTGGATGAAAAAGGAATAATTGCATGGGATTATTTATCCCCAACCGGCATTAACCCGGGGGCGGATGGTATCCTTGATGCTTTGGAAAAATTAGATAAACATTAAAATTTAAAACAATGAGCACACAACTAAAAACAGCCGTTACCAACCAAGACCACATTCAGGGTAGTAACAACGCACCAATTAAATTAGTAGAATACGGAGATTACCAATGCAGTTACTGCGGCGAAGCTTATCCGATTATTAAAGCAATTCAGCAAAATCTGGGAAAAGATTTAGAACTCGTTTTCAGAAACTTTCCTTTGTCAGAAATGCACCCGGATGCAGAAAACGCAGCGAAGGCGGCAGAAGCGGCAGCCTTGCAAAACAAGTTTTGGGAAATGCACGATATGCTTTATGAAAACCAGCAACAACTGGATGAGAGCCACCTGGTTCAATATGCAAAAAAGTTAGGGTTGGATATAAACCAATTTCAAAGTGACATGCAAGGAAAAGCCGTTTCAGACAAAATTGAAAATGATTTTGAAAGCGGTGTAAAAAGCGGTGTAAATGGCACACCATCCTTTTATATCAACGGCGAAAAATACGATGGAAACTGGCAGGACGAAGACGTTTTTACCCAAGATTTAAAAAGCCAGTTAAAAACCGCAGTGCATTAATTAAACAAAAAATTGTGCGCTACAAGCACAATTTTTATCCGATAAAAGAAGCATCAACGTTCGCAAATATCTTTGTACGGACAATACTGGCAATTTTCAATCCGCGTAGTTTGATTAAAAGAAACTTGCTGATCGAACATTTCGTCCAGCGTTTTTTGCAGGTAATCTTTAAACGTAACTTTTGCTTCTTCCAGGTCAAATTCCTGCAAGATTGTTCTGCCTGATTTAAAGCGCGTCCCTTCCGATTTCATTTTGCGCACCACGTACAAATTCGGCTCCACGTTGCCGGTTTTTTTCACCTGCTCGTAAATGTAAGTGTAGAAAAGTGTTTGCACCACGGCCTTGTTTTGTGCTTTGCCGTCGCGCTCAAACAGTTTTTCGAGCGAGGTGAATTTCAGTTCATCACTTCCCGTTTTGTAGTCAATGATGCGCGTTTTGCCATTATGCTCGTCCACGCGGTCCAAAATTCCGTACAACTGCAAATACTGCGTTTGGCCGTTTATTTTGATGGGATAATGATATTTGTAATCCTTTTTATTTTCCAGCTCGATGATGCAGAACGGTGCCGAAATGCTGTCATGCTTCAAAATCGTTTGCATGTATTCGCCCACAATCTGCAATACAATTTGCTGCATACTGTTTGGCTTTTGCAACGTTTTGCGGTTGCCGTAAATCACTTCGGACAAAGCAGCGCGACTATATTCCGGTACTTCCGGCAGTTTTGTGTTGATGTTTTCTGCGGAGATAAGCGCGTCCACTTTCAGCAAATCCTGATAAAACCATTCCAGCGCCTGGTGCAAAGCCGAACCAATCTGGCTGGCTTCCAGGTTTTCGGTAACTGCTTCCGGCTCTTTCATTTTCGCCACATAACGAAAGAAAAACTGCAGCGAACAAGTTAAATACGTAGTTAAAGCCGTGGCAGAAATATTATTGGTTTTGAAAGGGTTTCCCTGGTAAAAGAAGCTTTCCATCGCTTTCCAAACCCTTCCGGTT
This sequence comes from uncultured Sphingobacteriaceae bacterium, assembly GCA_964244955.1. Lineage (GTDB taxonomy): Bacteria > Bacteroidota > Bacteroidia > Sphingobacteriales > Sphingobacteriaceae > Mucilaginibacter_A. The sequence goes on from CAXTKQ010000016.1 coordinate 2,932, forward strand.
TTTGGAATGGTGATTACGTTGGAAGATTCGATTTTCACCGGCTGTTCCTGCTGCAAATAATTAAACTGCAGCTTGCTTTCGTAGGCCAACTGGCGGATAAAACGGCTTGGTTCGGCAGCTTCGGTTTCTCCGCCCAAACCATCGTAAACCAACGTTACTTTTGCCGATCGTTGCAGCAAACGGTAAAAAAGATAAGCGGCAATGGCATCCTGATTTTCTAAAACCGGCATTCCGTTGGCACGGCGCAAACTATCGGGAATAAAAGAAGGACTGGCACTGCGTTTCGGCATCACGCCTTCGTTCATGCCCAAAATTATCACGTGTTCGAAATCCAGACTGCGACTTTCCAACATTCCCATTACCTGGATTCCTCTTAAAGGTTCGCCTTCCAGCGGAACAGCCAGACTGGCAAGCGTTTTCCGGATCAAGGCAAAAACCAGCGATAAACCTAAAGACGGCGCATAATAGTCCAAGTTATCGTACAACAAATTCAGCTTTTTGCAGGCTTCCAAAATCAGGTTTGCTTCCAGTTCGTTCAACTGGTTTTGCCTTTGCCGCTGCTCTAAAACAGCCGTCAGCATTAAATACAAAGCATCAATGGTTTGCAAACCGCTGTGGCGCGAAGTGAAAAAATTTGGTGCAAGGGCAGAAATTAAATGCAGTTCGGTCAGTGGCACTTCTACCCATTGATGCGATAACAATTTGTTTTGCAATTGCTCTCGTTCTGCTGCTTTTACGCCCGACATTGGATGCGACAAAAACGCCAGCGCATCGCGGTAATAAACCGTGTGTTTTTGTTGTTTGTTGATCTGTTCCTGGATCTTCAACCACAATTCTGTCAAGCCAAATAGCGGCGATTGCGTGAGCGGATAGCCCATTGTGATGTTTACAATTCCGGCTTCTGGCGGCAGCGTTTGCATTACCGGGACCAGCAAACTTTCGTCCGCCAGAATAATGGCTGTTTTTTCCGGGTCTTCATCAAATTGGGCCAGCGATTCAAAGTTGATCCGTTCTGTTAAAACTTTGGCTTGCGCGGCGTGGCCTTGTGTTTTAACCACATCTACAATGCTTCTTTTATCGCCTAAAAATGTGCGTCCGCCGAAGCTGTTAATCAAACCGCTTTTAAAAATGTTTCTGCGGAGGAAAACGCCGGCTTCCTGCAAATCATCCTGCAAATAATAATCGTCGGTATCGAAATAAAACAGCGCGCAGCCCTCGTTTTGCCATTGTTTAAAAAGCTTTTCTTCGCATTTATTCAACGCGTTAAAACCAATGAAAATGAGTTTTTTATAAGGCGAAATAAAATCGGGCAAATCGGCCGTTCCTTCTGCCAAACGGCGATAGGTTTGCGCTGAAGTAACCAATCCCTGGTTTTGCAAAGCCTGATGAAAATTGCGGTACAAAGCAGGCATCCGTTTCCATAATTCCAAAAATTTTTGCTGATGCGTACGTTGTTTATCGGCAGAAAAAGACGACCAGAAACGCTCTAAAAAATGCTGCTGTTCTTCTGTAAAATGACTGAATTGTTGTTGAATAACGGCAATATCTTCCAATTGCGTAAACAAGCTTTCGGCGTTCACCAAATCGTAATCCACTTCGGCAAAATCACTTAAAATGATATTGGCCATCGGGAAAAACTGATCAGGCGAAAGCGTAGGTTTTCCTTCGGCAACCAATAATTTGTTAAACTCCTGATGCAGGATAAAAAACTGTTTCAACGGATCGGCCACCACTAAACTGGTAGAAGCCGCAAAAAACGAAGAAACCGTGAAAAAAGCAGGGCTAAAAGAAGCATTGCCCTGCAACTCGCCCAAATGCTTTTTTAAAAAAGCTTCCGGGCGTTTGTTATTAAAAATGATGGCTGTCTGCTTTAAATCCTCGCCTAAACGGGCAATTAAATCGGCAGCAACCTCATGGAGAAAGGGGATCATTTGGATGAATAAAATTAAAAATTATACGCCATTTTATGCAGCAAATGCGTTTGTCCGTTGTGGCTAACTTCCCAGTTCTGCCCCGGCGAAAACCGGAATCCTATTTTTTGGTAACATTTAATGGCAGGCATATTTTCTTCCAGCACAAATAACTCTACCGTTTCGGTTTGAAATTGCGTTTTGCACTCTGCCAATAAAAGGTGGATAAAAGAAGTACCGAAACCTTTTCCGCGTTCAGCCGGGTTTCCAATTAGCAATCTTCCTATGCGTGGAATATTATTTTCCTGCGGGATGATTTCGCCAAAAGCAACAGCTTCGTTTTCTTTATTTAAACCGATATAAAAACCACGATCCGGGTTTTTATGCTGATAATGTTCGATCTGTTTTTCGGTTATTGGATAAGAAAATTCTGTTCCAGCAAATTGGAAAAGTAAATCTGCATCAGTTATCCAACGGCTTAAAAAATCAAAATAAGCAGGACTGTAGTTGGTAATCGTCATTAATGTTATTTTTGTGTTCTTAATAAATCAGTTATGGCAACACGATTAAAGATGCGCGAAATGGCAAAATTATTAAAGTAAAAAGCGTGGATGAGTTTTTTAAAAGCATCTGATTATTTTGTTTTTAAGACAAGCTGCCGTACTCCTTGTTAATATTATTTGTTAAATTTGTTATTAATGAAAAAATTAAATCATGACAGCATCGCAATCTCTTCGTTTATATGAACTTACTTTAGAATTTATTCCCGATAAAGATAAAGCCAAAGAATATGTAGCCAAAATTGAAGAAACTGTGGATCAAAAATTTATTGAAAAAGAAAAAGTTTTGGCTACAAAAAGTGATATTGCACTTTTACATAAAGAAATTGCAGAATCTAAAGTTGACATTATCAAATGGTTGGTTGCTACAGGCATTGCTATAACAGGATTAATAGTTACACTTACTAAACTTTTGTAATTTAAAAAGTGCATCATCCTGCCGCCACCAATTCCTGCAAAAACCCATAATACAAATAGCTTCTTACATTTTTATAATTCATATCCGTCAACAGCTTTCGGTAGGATTTTACTTGTGTAAAATGTTCCGGCCGCTGGTCGGAAGTAAATTTAAAATCGATGATCAGCACTTCCTCGTTTCCAATCAAAACTTTATCCGGACGGTAACTTTCGCCTTTGCTATCAATAATGGTTTGCTCGCTTAAGTTTTGGTATGGTTTGCTCAGCAAGGCTTTCAAATCTTTGTTTTGCAAAACGCTTGAGGCATTCAACCTGATTTCTTCTTTTTCGGCTTCGCGGATCAAGCCTTCCTGCTGCATTTCGTTGATGACTTTGGGCAGTTTGGAAAGCTCCATTGTTCGGGCAAGTAACTCGTGCAAAATAATTCCTTTGTGTTGTGCCGCATCGCCGCTCAATAAATCCAGTTTGCTCCAGACTTTTTTGCTGGCCAATGCCTGGCTCAACCGCTGCGAAACCGGATATTTTTTCAACTGGATTTTTCCTGCCGATGCTTCTTTTACCAGTACTTTTTCGGTAACCGGTTCATCCAAAACAAAATTTTCATCGGTAAAAGAAGCATTTAATCCAGCGATTGGTTTTTGCAAAGCTTCCAAAATTAAATCACCTACAATGCTTGTTTTACAATCATTTTTTCCTTGCCCCGGCGCGGTAATGTACAAATGGTTGCGCGTGCGCGTGGCGGCCACATAAAGCATGTTCAGCGCGTCCATCAAATTGAAAAGCAGTTCCTCAAAATAAGCTTTGGAAAAAGCAGATTTGCCCAACGCTTTTTTATAATTTACGGGAACGGATTGCAGCTTTTCGTAAGGCGTTTCCTGCGTATCCACCCAAAAAATGCTGTTCGTCAGGCCATCCAAATCCCAACTGCAAAATGGCAGCATCACCACATCAAAAGCCAACCCTTTTGATTTATGGATCGTCATCACCTGTACCGCATCGTTTTGCGTTCCGGATGGCAAAGCTTTGGATGCGCCTTCTTCTTCCCACCACTCCAAAAAACGCGTGATGCCCAACTCGCCTTGCTGCGTAAACTTGGCCAGCATATCGCGGAAGGCAAACAGATATGGCAAATGCTGAGATTGTGTATCTAAATCGTAAACCGTTATGAGTTGCTCGGCCAGTTCGTTGAGCGGCAATTGCTGCCAGGTATAAAAATTACGGCAAAGTTCGGGTGGAAGCAGGTTTTGCAAACGCGTTATTGGCGTATCTTTTAACGTGAGCCAGGCACCGGCAGGAACTGTTTTGCCCAATTGTTTGAAATACAATTGCACGCACAACGCTTTGTACAGCATGGATTGCTCGTTTTGCGTAACCATCAGTTGCAGCGTGCTGACCAATAATTTTACGGCCGAATTGTTGTTGATGAGCAAAGCCTCGCCCGAAAGCACTTCGTAAATGCCATAAGTTTCGCCGGTTTTTTCCTGGTTGATTTTCCGCGATTGCTGATCGGCCATTAAATGACCAATGACTTCCCTTGCTTCGCGGTTACTGCGGACGAGAATGCATATTTGTCCGGCTTGGTATCTTCCCGAACCAATCCAATCGTTCAGTTTTTCTGATAAAGCCAACAACGCCGCTTCCCGAACTTGCGTAGCGCGATAAGCATTATTTTCTACGGGTAAAAACAGTACTTCCACAGAACCGCCGGGCAACGTGCTTCCTGCTTTTTTTTGAAAACTTTGTTGGTAAGCAGCCGGAATGATTTGGTCTAAACCAATATTTTTCCACCAGTTTTCGTACAATTCCTCACTGCCCTCTTCCAGTACTTTTTGGTTGATAAAGGTTTGCAGGATCTGCGGAATTTCACGAAACAAATGATTGTTAAAATCAATCACGTTGGCGGCGCTGCGATAATTTTCTTCCAGCGATTGATCAATTACGTTACTGCTGCCGATGTCTGATTTTGCTTTGTGCAGGAGAATGCGCCAATCGCCGTTGCGCCAGCGGTAAATGGATTGCTTTACATCGCCAACAATTAAATTATCGGTAAATTTTCCGGTTGCTTCGGCCAGCGCATTTTGCAGCAAAGGCAAAAAATTGTCCCACTGAAAAGCCGACGTATCCTGAAACTCATCAAACAGAAAATTCTTGTAACGGTTGCCCATTTTCTCCCAAATAAAAGAAGGATTGTCCTGCTGATCGGCCGTAATCCCTTTTAGCAAAAACTGGGCATCGCTGATTAATAACGTTTGGTTTTCTTCGCGATAATCTTTCAGCAAACCGGCCATTTCCTGCATCAACCGCAAATAATACAAGTTAGTGTTGATGGCTTTGGCCATTTCGTACTTGCCGGTTTCCTGCTCAAAAAATGCTTGTAAACGAAGCAAAATTGGATTTAAGTTTCGATACAAATTTGCAACCGAAGCAGTTAAATTGCCGCCTTTTTGGTATTCTTCCGGCTGGTCAATTACCTTTTTTAGGTCGGTAAAAACAGTATTGTCGCCAGCGGCAAGTTTGTGCAGTTTAGAAAACGGATGCCGGGATTTCCCTTTCAGTTCTTCCAATCCAACGCCTGATTTTTCCCATATTTGCAAAGCTTCTCCGCCCAAAACTTTAAAAGATTCTTCGAAAAGAGCAATTTGCGTCCGGGTAAGCTTCATCAAATCGCGGAACACTACAGAAGCGTCCAATTCTTTCAGCGCGTTTTCAAAAGGCTGGTAACGTTCTTTAAAAATCTCGCTGGTCAGGTCGAGCAATTCTTTTCGGTAGTTCCAGCTTTTGTTTTCGCTCACGCGATCCAGTGCCAGGTTGATGATCCATTGCAGCAGTTCGGGTTTTTCGTCCAGCCGTTCGTTCAGTTTATCGGCCAAAGCTTTTTTCACTTTGTCTTGGTTCATTTCCAGTTTGTAGCCGGCATCCAAACCCAATTCAAACGTAAAACTGCGGATTACCTGCTGCACAAAACCATCAATCGTATTAATGGCAAAGCGGCTATAATCATGCAAAATACGCCGGTAAATTTTGTGCGCCCGTTCCTGCAACTGGTTTGGGTTGAGGAAAGGGTGCGCTTCCTGGATAATTTTTCGGAAAACTGCCGCACTTTCATCGCCCAAAGCCAAAGACCGAAGCACGCTTAAAATGCGGCTTTTCATTTCTTCGGTGGCTTTGTTGGTAAAAGTTACGGCCAACACTTCGCGGTATTTCAGTTCGTTATCAAACAAAAGCACAAGGTAATGCGCGGTTAGGCTGAACGTTTTGCCGGAACCTGCCGAAGCCTGTAATATTTTGAGCGGTTTTTGTAAAGTCGGGGTTAAATTCACTACGCTATATTAACGCTTTTTTCTGAAATATTCCTATAATTTTTAGTAATCTGATGCTTCTTTTACCGTGCAAAAATTGGTGGTTTATGCGTTTGTACCGGCACAAAATTTATGGGCATAAAAGAAGCATTATAAATTTTTCTTCATTTTGGCGGTAAAATATTTGCGCAGGGGAAGATCGAAGAAAACCAAAACGTAATGCGCAAGGCCGATCAGCAGAACGGTTGCTATCGGGATAACGGTTTCCAACTGGTTCATAGCTGGTTTTTTTGCTTCGATGTAACTGAAAAATACCCAGATAAATGGATAATGGACCATGTAAAGCGGGTAAGAAATCTCGCCCAAAAATTTGCAAAACTTGTTGTGTGCCGAATTTATGCTTGCACCTGCGCCCAGAGCAATTAAAAACGGGAAATAAAAAATAATGATGGCAGGATCGGCTATGTAGTTGAATTTATTGTTGAACGGAACAAGGAAAACGATAGCCAGCAATATACCCATCGAAATAAACCCAAAGCGGGATTTGATGATCCATTTGATGCGATAAACCAGCATTCCGGCCAAAAAAGAATAAAAAACCCGAGCGCCGCCGCCAGTAAAATTGCCTCCGCCCCAGCCAACACTTAAGTTATCGGCATAATGGGCCTCGAAACAAAGTGCAATTGCGGCAATCAACACCAAAGCCCACATCGTTTTATTGCGTAACTTAAAAAGGACCAGCGCATAAAAGATATTGGCTATGTATTCCCAAAACAGCGACCAGGTTGGCGGGTTAAAGTGGAAGAAATTAAAATAACGTTCATGCACAGATGCGTAAGGAATCAACAGGATGGAAGCCAAAAACATCAGGAAGGTTTTGCCCGTACTGTACGCTTGGTGCAGGTTGCTGAACGGATCGAAAAGAAAGGTGAGCAAGCCCAAAACCGAACCGATAACCACCAGCGGGTGCAAACGGACCAGCCGCAACTTAAAAAACTGTATGGCGCCAATGTTTTCTAATTTGCTATCGTAAGCGTAAGCAATTACAAAGCCAGACAAGCAGAAAAAGAAATCAACAGCCAGATAACTATGCTCGATAAAATTTTTACTGGGATCCGGAACGGCAATTTCCATAAAATGGAAGATGACTACCGAAACTGCCGCTATTCCTCTCAGCCCATCCAAAATTTCAAAATGCGGTTTGGTTTTTAAAAGGGCTGGTTCTGGTTTTGTTGCGGTCATTTTCGGTTTATTAGGTTTGATGCAATAATAACCGTTTACGCAGTTTAGTCCAAAAACTATCAGTTTGTAGGATTACCGGTGATGCTTCTTTTACCACCTAAAAATTGGCGCGCCAAAACATATTCATCTTTATCAAAACCCTTAACCTTTTAATGCTGTTGTTTTTAATGATTAATAAAAAATAAGTTATGGCAAAAGACAGAGAAGGGAAATTTATCCCGCCAAAAGGAAAACCATCCGGTTCTGGTAAAAACACAAACGGTTTAAGAGATGCTTTTGCAGGCACAGACCCGGAAACGGATGAAAACCTGACCGAGAAATATACCGACGGGCCAGACCAGCCGGCAAGTAATGTGCACATGCGGCACGCAAACCGCAACGTAAACAAAGGCGAAGACACAAACGATAATGATAACACTTAAACTGTAAAGCATGGAATTATTATCAAAAGAAGAGTTTGCAGAACTGGCAAATTATCAATCGGAACATTGCGTTTCTATTTTTATCCCGACGCACCGTTCGGGCGTGGAGGTAAATGAAAAGCAGGATATTATCGTGCTGAAAAACCAGTTGCAGGAAGCGCAAAAACAGCTTCAGCAGCAAGGGATGGCCAAAGACGATGCCGCACAGTTTTTGCAACAAGGTTTTGAGCTGTTACAACACGAAACTTTTTGGAACAACCAGTTGGCCGGTTTGGCTTTGTT
>CAXTKQ010000016.1:11073-14940 GCA_964244955.1 uncultured Sphingobacteriaceae bacterium
ATCGCGCAGGATTATTTTAAAGCTTTAACCTTGCCGCTGAGTGTAAAAGAAGAATTGTTCATCAACAGCTCTTTTTATGTGAGCCCGTTGATGCCGGTTTTAACCAGCAACGACCAGTTTTACCTGCTGCTTTTTAGCAAGCATGTTGCTCATTTTTATTTGGGCGATGCTTTCGGGATGCAGGAAATGCCGATTGAAGGTTTGCCGCAAGGTGTTGATGATGTGATCCATTTTGAGGAAAAAGATAAGAGCCAGTTATTCAGAGGAGGCGGTACAGCTCCCGGGCAAACTGCAAGCACTCATGGACATGGTTCGGGCCTGGCCGACGAAAAGGAATATCTTACGCAGTACATCAAAGAAATCGACCATACGTTATGGACGGAAGTATTGGCCAACGAGCAAAAACCGCTGCTATTGGCTGCTGTGGATAACCTGGTTGGATTGTACCGACAAAATTCTCATTACAAACACATAGCAGAAGAGGCAATTATTGGCAATTACGAGCGCGAAGATAAATTGGCCTTGTGGGAGAAAGCCCGGGAAAAATTAACTCCTTACTTTAAAGCTGTTCATCAAACCGCACTCGAAAACTATTACAACCACATTGCAACGCCTTTAACTTCTTCCATGCCCGAAACCGTGATTCCGGCAAGTTATTACAGCCGTATTGCCGACCTGTTTGTGCAGAAAGACACGCACATTTGGGGTACATTCAACGAAACGGACAACCAATTGGAAATCCACAACCAAAAGCAGGAAGGCGATGAATGCCTGGTAAATAAAGCAGTGGTAAAAACAGTATTGAACGGCGGCGCGGTACATGTGCTGGACGCAGAAAAAATGCCTAAAGAAAGCATGATTGCTGCTTTTATGCGTTTTTAAGTTTGATAATTTGTAAGTAAAGAAAAGGGGCGCAAAGTTTTTGTGTCCCTTTTTTTATGCCGGTAAAAGAAGTATCTAAGATTTAATTCGATGCAAATTGCAATATTATATAAATGTCTTCCAAAATCCTGTAATGCATTTGCTTTCGGCAGGAAGTATTTTTGCACAAATAATTCAGCACTGATTTTTACCCGATAAAAGAAGCATTGGCATGAATACTTCTTTTACCACATAAATTTTTACGCTTTAACAATCCAAAAAAATGGAAACTTTAAAATTTAAAACGAATATTAAATGCGGCGGTTGCATTGCTGCCGTTACGCCTGCTTTAAACAATTTAAAAGGGTTGGAAAAATGGGAAGTTGATACCGCTTCTCCCCAAAAAACACTTACCGTGCAAACGCAGGATGCGCAAACGGTTGAGCAAATTGTTGGCGCTTTGCACGAAAAAGGTTTTGTTGCAGAGCAACTGTAAATTTGATTGTTAAGCTGACAATAAACCCATGAAACTACATATCAAAAATATGGTTTGCGACCGCTGCATTTTGGTTGTAAAACAGCAGTTAGAAAATTTAGGGTTTCGGGCAGAAGCGATCAATCTTGGTGCTGCTGTGGTTGAACCTGAACCTGATGCTGCCCAATTAAGCGCCATTGGTTCTGCCTTTAAAATTTTAGGGTTCGAGTTGATTGACAATGAAAAAGACCGTTTGGTGGCACAAATCAAAAGTTTAATTATCGAAAAGATCCACCACTCGGATTTAACAGATTCACACCTTGTTTTTTCGCAATACCTTTCGGCGCAAATCCATAAAGATTATGCTTACCTGAGCCGCGTTTTTTCGGAAACAGAAGATGTTACGATAGAAAAATTTATCATCCAGCAAAAAATTGAAAAAGTAAAAGAATTGCTGGAATACGGCGAACTGAACCTGAACGAAATTGCCTGGAAGATGAACTACAGCAGCAGCGCGCACCTTTCTGCCCAATTTAAAAGCATTACCGGCTTAACACCCAGCCAGTTTAAAGCATCCGGGTTGGCGCAGCGCAAGCCGATTGATAAAATTTGATTCCTGTTTTTATGAGCTATTTATTCAGCCTGTTGATCCTTTTATTCGGATTAAAAAATTACGCTCTTGCCCAGAAAATGGATATGCCGGATACAAGCAGGCATCAAATAGAAAATACCCATAAAAACAGTATGGATATGATGGATGGGCAAATGGCCGACATGAAAATGATGTCAAATTCTCAATCCAAAAACTTGCCGATGAGCAGAAGCGGCTCTGGCACAAGCTGGCTGCCGGATGCTTCCCCTGTTTATGGCATTATGCTGCATGGCCAAAAGTGGCAATATATGGTTCATGGAAATATTGATTTCAGGTACACCAAGCAGGATTTGTTTAACAAAGGCAGCCGCGGTGCCGACAAGTTGGATGCGCCAAACTGGCTGATGGGCATGGCGCAACGCCAGGTTGGCAAGAATGGTTTGCTGCATTTTAATTTGATGCTGTCGCTTGACCCGGTTACGGAAGGCGGAAATGGTTATCCTTTGCTTTTCCAATCCGGCGAAAGCTGGAAAGGCCAGTCCTTGTTTGACCGCCAGCACCCGCATGATCTGTTCTCGGAACTGTTGGCCAGTTATGCGTATTCTTTTTCTAAAAAAACTGACCTGAGCTTTTACATCGGTTATCCCGGCGAACCTGCTTTAGGCCCGGTTGCTTTTATGCACCGCCCATCGGCCATGGCCAATCCTGATGCACCGATTAGCCATCATTGGTCTGATGCAACACATATTACTTTTGGCGTGGCTACCCTAAGTTTCCGTTTGGATCAGTTTAAAATCGAAGCCTCTTCTTTTACCGGCCGGGAACCGAATGAAAACCGTTATAATTTTGATCGGCCTAAATTTGATTCTTATAGCGCAAGGTTAAACTACAACCCTTCTGCAAACTGGGCTTTGCAGGTTTCTCATGGTTTTTTAAAAAGCCCGGAGGAACTACACCCGGACGAGAACGTTTACCGCACCACTGCTTCGGCAACTTACAGTACTGTTTTTACCGGTGAAAAGTTATTAAACGTAACCGCTTTGTGGGGGTTAAACAAAACGCCTGATCAACAAGGTGATAATTCTGCTTTGTTGGAAGCTGATTTGCGTTTGAAAAGATTCGACCTTTATACCCGATACGAATTTGTTCAAAAAACAACAGAAGAATTGGTATTGAACCCTGTTGTTTATGGCAATGATACTATTTTCCCTGTTAATGCCATCACTTTTGGTTTAAATTATGACTTGTTGAGGCTTGGCCCTTTAAACCTGGCAGCAGGCGGACAATTAAGTTATTATGGCGCAGACAGCAGGCTGAACAATTTGTATGGCACAAACCCAATGGCAGGAGAAGTATTTATACGCTTGTATCCGAGATTGATGAAAATGTAAACTAACCGATCTTTTCGCGTTTGCCCGAATCCAAACTTCGGTAGATCGCATCAACAACCAGCATATCTTTCAAGCCTTCTTCGCCTGGCACCCGCGTTGGTTTTTTTAGGTTGATGCAATTGGCAAAATCATCCATCTGCAAAGCCTGCTGGATAACATTTGGGATGTTCATCGGCCCGTTTGAAGTTCTGCCGTCAATACCGCCGTAGCCATAAGCTGGTTCCAATTCAAAAAAGCCTTTTTCTGTTTTTGCTTTTAAATAGCCCCAGTTGTTGTTATAGCTTGATTTTCCTTTCGACTTAAAACCTCCCGGAAATTCCAGTTCCCAAAAAACCGTTTCGTCCACATCCTTAAACAGTTCCGGTTTCGTTTTTTCCTGAGTTGCTTTTACCGCAATCGGCTCTTGTCCTAACGTATAACGCGCGCCTTGTATCGCGTAAATGCCCATGTCCATCAACCCGCCCCCGCCTGCCATTGCTTTATTTAAACGCCATGTTGGAGGCCCTCCCCAAGTAAAACCATTGGCTGTTTCCAACTGCGTTACTTTT
>CAXTKQ010000016.1:14950-37815 GCA_964244955.1 uncultured Sphingobacteriaceae bacterium
TTTGCCCTAAACGCATCACTTCGATGTTGTGCGGCTCAAAATGCAGCCGGTAACCAATTGATAGCATTCGGTTTGCCTGTTTGCAGGCAGCAATCATTTCCCGGCAATCGGCAGCGTTTAAAGCCATTGGTTTTTCGCAGATCACGTGCTTTCCGGCTTTCGCTGCATGGATGGTATATTCTTTATGCATTGAAACCGGCAGTACTACATAAACAATGTCAATATCCGGGTTTTGGGCGATGGAATCAAAGTTTTGGTAGTTGTAAATGTTTTTCTGCGGGATGTTGTACTTGGCCGACCACATTTTTGCTTTTTCCGGCGTTCCCGTAACAATTCCGGCTAAATAACAATTTTTAGTTTGTTGTAAAGCCGGCGCTAATTGTCCGCTGCTGTAACTTCCCAAACCAACCAAAGCGATGCCCAATTTTTTAGGTGGTAAAAGAAGCTTATCAAATGAAGAAAGCGCCGAACCTAAAGTTAAAGCACCGGCGCCAACGGAAAGTTGACGGAGGAAATCGCGGCGGGAAAATGGGTTTGGTTTCATAGAAAAAAGCTTTGCTTTTTTGAAAATGATATAATTAAATGCTTGTTTTAATTGCTCAAAATTTCATCGTGTGTTTTTGTCTTTATGAAACCCACAACCCAGTTTCACCGACAATAACCCATATTTTATTTTTCTTTTCTAAAAATATTATCTCTCCTTGCCCACAAAGCCTTCCACAAACAAAATCAGAATAAATACATGCTTTAGTTTTATCGTTATTAAAGGCAATTGTTGAAAAGGAAGCTGTACCAACTTTAATGATGTTAGAAGGATATTTGTTATGTTTACTTTCGTAATCTACTTTATATTTAAAATGGCTTTTTAACTGCGATAGATTTAGCTTTTTTGACTGAGCTGAATCTATAAGTTTTTTTATTAAAGGCCGAAACGTTGTATCAATGTTGTAAAAATTTGATTTGAAATTTGAAATTTTTTTTAAAGTATAATCTTTAATACTTTCATGTAAATGCTTAGCAGTATCATCGACAAAAACATGAAGTTGAGCAGTGTCTAAAAGAGCTTTTAAACTATCATAACTGTTAATCGTTTTCTCAAATTCGATTTTATCTTTCTTGGTTTTTAAGCCGCCAGGAGGAGTCATAATCAACCTCATCGGAAACGACTTAAACTGGCTTTTCCATGCAGTATCTGATCCAACAGTTTTATCGAAAACTATATTAATTATTTCGTTTTCATCCTGAAGGCTAAGTTTATCTTTTTCCACTTTTGATGATTTATTGCAAGAGGCTAAAAAAGCAATTATGATAGAAATAAACAGAAATCGAACTTTCATAAATTTCTATTTAAGCTTTACACACATTCCCAAACCGCATCCACAAACCATTTTTTACGATCAAAAAAATGCGCAACAGGTTCAAAACTGGCCTGTTTTGCCAGCGCGTCCGTTTCTTGCAAGTGATATTTTTGCGAAACTTCCATGTCAATCAGTTCGTTTTCTTCAAACCCGATCAAATGTTCGCCCAACTTTACTTGTTGATTTTTTAAGCTAACCAAATAGCTTTTGCAGGCACCGGTTGCAGGATCGTAAGTTGGATAATGGTCAAACTGTTTCAAATCAAAATCGGCTTCCAGTTCCCGGTTTATCCGTTTTAATAAATTGAGGTTGAAGTTTTTGGTAACGCCAGCCGCATCGTTGTAAGCCGCCAAAATGGTTTTCGGGTTTTTTTTGAGGTCGAAACCAATGATCAATAAGTCGTTAGGTGATAGTTGATGGCGAAGCGCACGGCAAAATTCCTGTGCTTCTTTTACCGGCATATTTCCGATGTTCGACCCCATAAACAAAACTACTTTTGGCCGGGAAGAAAGCTGTGATGCTTCTTTTAGCATATCAAAATAGTCGCCGTTTAAACCGTGCATTTGCAAACCGGGCAGTTTTACAGGCAGCGTTTTTAGCAATTGCTTAATAACGTTAGTGGAAATATCAATCGGCAAATAGGTGAAATCTACTTTTTTCGACAATAATTCCCGTAATAAAAAAACAGATTTTGTAGCATCACCGGCACCAAGTTCGATCAAATCAAAACTTTCAAAATTCTCTGTCAGCGTTTGTACGATTGCTGCGGTTTGTTCCGAAAATATCTCCATTTCACAATTGGTGAGGTAATATTCCGGACAGTTCATAATTTCCTGGAACAGCTTATCGCCAGCGGCATCATAAAAATATTTGGACTGTAACTTTTTGGGCGAAGCAGACAACCCGGCAAGTACCTCCTGGTAAAATGCGTTGTTTCGTTTAATTTCAGAAGGCAAAGGGTTTGGCATAGATTGGGTACAAGTATCAGGGTTCATCGGGCTAAAATTATTGGGCCAGCCGTATTCCGGTATATTGCCAGCGCGCATTTGTCTGAAAAAAGTTACGATAGGTTTCCCGGCTGTGGTTGGGGGAAGTAACAGCAGAAGCGCCACGCAGCACCATCTGGTTTACCATAAACTTGCCATTATACTCGCCGATAGCGCCCGGCGCAGTGATAAAACCGGGATAAGGCAAATAAGCGCTGTTGGTCCATTCCCAGCGGCTGCCCCAATTTAACTGTTTGGCTGCAACTTCCCACTCAAATTCGGTTGGCAGGCGCATGCCTTTCCAAGCGGCAAAAGCAGCGGCTTCATAAAAACTGACGTGGCAAACCGGCTCTTCCGGTTCTACGGGTTTTAATCCGCCTAAAGTATAATTAAACCAGTTGCCATCCATTTGGTGCCAATAAAGCGGTGCTTTGACCTCGTTGTTTTTAACCCAATCCCAAGCTTCAGCGTGCCAGAAACGGAAGTTTTGGTAACCGCCATCGTTGATAAATTCCAGGTATTCCTGATTCCTTACCAATTCGTTACTGATCTCAAAATCCTGCAAAAAAACGGTATGCCGGCCCAACTCGTTATCAAAACAAAAACCTTCGCCTTCGTGGCCGATCTGGTACAAGCCTGATTTTATAGGGGTAAAAACAGCATTGCCATCAAAATTTTCACTTTGCGGATATTGCTCTGCATAAGCCGGAAACAAAGGGTTATGGCCCAAAATATATTTGATATCCGTCCACAACAATTCCTGGTGCTGCTCTTCGTGGTAAAAACCTAAGGTCAGCAACTCCTGCAATTCAGGCGAAACCGGACAAGAAAGCAAATTTTCCATCGCTTCGTCCACGTAATCCCGATAAGCGTAAACTTCCTGAACAGTTGGCCGGCTTAAATTACCGCGGTTTGTCCGGATAACGCGCGCGCCAACCGTTTCGTAATAGCTGTTGAAAACGTAGTTATAATCCGGGTTAAATTCCTGGTAGCCAACAACATTAGGTTTCAAAATAAAGGTTTCAAAAAACCAGGTTGTATGGCCTAAATGCCATTTCGGCGGACTCACATCGGGTATCGGCTGCACCACGTAATCTTCGGTTTGCAACGGTCCGCAAATTTGTTTTGACCGCTGACGGACGGTTTCGTAGGCTTGTAATAAATTCATGCTACTCTTTTTGCAGGTATTTTTTTAGATCGGAAATTGTTTTAATGTGAAGTCCATGCGCTTGATTACCGCGCATCATCAAAGCATAAGCATTGTTAAAACCAATGGGCTTCAGCCATTCCAACGCATATTGCTGTTCAAACATCTTTTTAACAAAATTATATACTTTGAGTTTGCTGCCACTAATAGAATCGGTGGTTTTTTGCGAAGGCTGCAAAATAACCAGCAAACCTGTGCCCGTATATTCGGGATAAAAATCAATTTGGTTGTTGGTCAAAGCATCAAAACAAATCTTCGTTCCGCCTAAACCGATTTTTGTGGAAACGGCGTAATCGGTGTAGCCTTGAATCAGATCGGCATACATTGTAGCTAAAATATATTGTTCGCCAAAAATTTTGGAGCCAATACGCACGGTTCCGTTTTTTCCGTTCCGGGAAGGACGAAAAAGCCGTTGTTGCACCAAAAAATCGTGCGCTACTTTTTCAGGCGATTGCTTGAGGTAATCCACTTTGTAATTTAAATCCGTCATGATCGAATCGTTGATCGTTCCCGACAATAAATTTAATGTTTTTTCCAATTCCGGGAATTTTTGCAAAGCATCTTTCCGAACCACCGGCGCACAATAATAAGGCGGAAAAATATGCTTGTCGTCTTTCAAAATTGTTAGATCAAAAGCTTTTAACCGGCCATCCGTACTGTAACCGCTTATCACGTCCAAATGCTTTTCAAAAGCCGCTTTATACATTACGGCATCACTGATGACAACGGTTTTTATCTTCAAGCCATAAATTTCGCGCAAACCTAAATCACCGTCGCGCCGTCCCATAAATTCGGGCGTAAAACCGGCCAGTAGTTTTCCTTTTCCCAGACTCGGAATAAAATAAAAGGACGATAAAAGAAGCATGGCAACCGGCAGCAGCCACAAAAAAACTTTGATTTTTTTAAAGCTAAGTTTTTGTATCCGCGAGAGCAAAAAATCTAAAACAATGGCCAGCAAAGCCGCCGGAATGGCACCGGCCAAAATCATGTTGGTGTTGTTGAGGGAAATGCCGCCGAAAATAAATTCGCCCAAACCACCGGCCGCAATAAAAGCGGCCAGCGTGGCCACGCCAACATTGATGACGGTTGCCGTACGGATTCCGGCCAGCAAAACCGGCATCGCCAACGGCAGTTCTACTTTAAAAAGGATTTGCCAATTGCTCATGCCCATGCCGCGCGCTGCTTCTTTTACCGTTGCATTTACTTCGCTGATGCCGGTAAAAGTGTTGCGGATAATGGGCAGCAGGGCATATAAAAACAACGCAACAATGGCTGGTTTTGGCCCGATGCCGAGCAACGGGATCATGAAACCGAGCAAGGCAATGCTCGGAATGGTTTGCAGCACGCCGGCAAGTCCTAAAACGCTGCTTGCAAATTGCTTTTTACGTGCAATCCAAATCCCCAAAGGCAAACCGATTAAGATGGCGAGTAATAATGACGTAAATGTCAGGCCCAAATGTTCGATGGTTTGCTGCAGCAGTTTTTCGTGTTCCTGCCGCATAAATTGCCATAAACTTTGCTGCTGGTTGTTCATGCTAATTTTTGTAGGGTAAAAAAAGCATCCATTAATTCTTTCAAACCAGTTTGTTTCCAGCTATTGGTTTGGGGTTGATAGATACTGATTTGCTTTAAATTACTTTTTTGCAGCAGCGAAACTGTTTCCCAAACGCTGCTTTCCGAAGAAATAAAAGGCACTGATTTTATACCGGTAAAAGAAGCATGCCGTTCCCACAAATCATTTAAAGAAACCGCTTTCAACTCCAATTGAAAACGCTGGTCATCCAGAAAAGAAGCCACAAAAGCATCGGCAGGATTAAAAAGCAGTTCGGCAGGCGTTCCAATTTGTTTGATTTTTCCGGCATCCATCAGGCAAATCCGGTCGGCCATTTCAAAAGCTTCCTGCACATCGTGCGTAACCATCACGATTGTTTTCCGCTTAAATTCGTCTAATTGTTTAAATTCTTTGCGGATTGCCGAACGCGTAATCGGATCCAAAGCGCCAAAAGCCTCGTCCATCAACAAAACCGGCGGATCGGCCATTAAAGCACGCGCCAAACCAACGCGCTGCTGCTGGCCGCCGCTCAATTCATTCGGATATAAGTTTAAGTATTTTTCGGGGAGATGCAATTTCCCCAGTAATGTTTTGGTTCGCTCACTGATTTTCTGCTGGTCCCATTTTAATAATTTTGGAACGATAGCCATATTTTCGGCCACAGAATAATGCGGAAACAAGCCGTTGTTTTGCAACACGTAACCAATTCCGCGCCGCAGTTCGTCGGGATTTTGCTCTAAAATATCTTTTCCGTTTACGCTGATCCTGCCGCCGGAAGGTTCCGTCAACCGGTTGATCATCTTCAGCGTCGTGGTTTTTCCGCAACCGCTGGTGCCCAAAAGTACCAGCGTTTCGCCTTCTTTTACCGCGAAAGAAATATCGTCAACCGCAGCAGTTTTGCCAAAATGTTTACTCAAGTGCTCGGCTACAATCATGAAAGCAAGTTAAGCTTCTTCTATTGACATAAAAAGGTTATTAATAGATTCTGACAAGGTTGGGTGCGCAAATATGTTTTCGCGCAGTTGGTGTGCGGTTATTTTTCCCTGCATGGCCATTTGCAAAACCGACATCACTTCGCCGCCTTCGTAACCTAAAACCGCTGCACCCAAAACTAGGTCGGTTTTCGCGTCCACAATTGCTTTCATAAAGCCTTTGGTTTCGTTGGTTTCAATTGCCCGCGCTACGTGGTCCATCGTCAGTTTTGCTACCTTAATATCCAAACCTTGCTTTCGGGCTTCGTCTTCGGACAAACCAATGCGGCCCAATTGCGGATCGGTAAACATGCAATACGGAACCGGGCGGCCTTTGATGGAAACATCGGCATTTTCCATCAGGTTTTTCAGCACCACCAAATGGTCATTGTAAGCAATATGCGTAAACGCCGGGCCGGGTTTTACATCGCCCAATGCATAAATCCCTTCGGCAGTAGTTTCAAGTTTATCGTTTACTTTAATGTAGCCTTTTTCGTCCACTTCAACGCCGGTTTTTTCTAAATTGAGGGTTTTGGTTTGAGGCGAACGGCCGGCAGCAATCAGCAAATGCGAAGCGGTGATTTGCTGTTGTTGGCCGTCTTTTTTTATCGTTACCGTGATTTTTGCTTCGGGTGATTTTTCCGCTTTGTTAATTTCGGCACCGCTGATGATCGAAATTCCTTCTTCGGTTAAAAACTCCGTTACCGTTTCGCTTACGTCTTCATCTTCTTTAGACATAATCCTTTTGCTTTTTTCCAGAACTGTTATCTTGGAACCGAAGCGGGAAAACATTTGCCCGAATTCCAACCCGATATAATTGCCGCCGATAATAATCAGGCTTTCCGGCAATTCTTTTAATTCAAGAATGGTGGTTGAAGTAAGATATGGTACTGTTTTTATGCCATCAATTTCGGGGATGGCGGTTTTGGTGCCGGTATCAATAAAAATCAAGTCGGCTGTCAATTCTTCTTCGCCGCCTTCATTTAATTTAACCAATACTGTTTTTTTGCCGGTAAAAGAAGCATCGCCAAAAATAAGGTTGAGGTTTTCTGTCTCTTCCAAACCTTTTTGTCCGCCGTTTCTGGATTTCAAAACAATGTTTTCTTTGCGCTGCATGATGGCCGGGAAATCAATTTTGTAATCCTCAATCTCCACGCCCAAATCTTTGCGGGTGGTCATATAAGCCATCCTGGCCGAAGCAACCAACGTTTTTGTTGGCGTGCAACCATCGTTTACACAAGTTCCGCCAACATATCGTTTCTCAATAATAGCTATTTTTTTGCCTGCTTTGGCCAGTTTTTTAGCCAACGGCACGCCAGCTTGGCCAGAGCCAATGATAATGGCATCGTAAGTTTTCATTAATTGTGTTTATTGGGCAACTTTTACACCTTTCCAAAAGGCTACGTAATTTTTGATTTGTTTAGCCGCATCTTTTGGTTCCGGATAAAACCAGGCAGCATCTGGGTTTTGCTTTCCGTCAACATCCAAAGAATAATAAGATGCCAAACCTTTCCATGGGCAGGTGGTATGCGTTGAAGATGGCTTTAAAAATTCTTTCTTTACAGCTTCCAACGGGAAGTAATGGTTGTTTTCAACTACAATGGTTGCATCGCTTTCGGCAATAATTTGGTTGTTCCATTCGGCTTTCATAATATTGGGGCGAGGGTTTTTGATCGTTCTCATCAATCAACTACTTTCGGCACAATAAGTTTGAGCAGGTGTAAACGTAATTTTACAGGTACAAAAAAAGCATCCAAAATAATCGGATGCTCTTTTTATCAATACTTTTTTAGTCCATCGGCGGGCCGCCTCCACCCGGAGGGCCACCGCCGCCTGGCCTTCCACCACCGTATCCGCCGCCGCCCTCTCTTCGTCCGCCGCCCCTAAAATCATCCGGGTTTGAAGGTGCCCTGCCTGCAAATTTTTGCAAGCGTAAGGTAAAGGAAAGCAAATAAAACCGTCCCAGTTTGTTAACATTGGATGTGGTATAACTATTGCCGTTTTGCGTAAACGAGTAACCGGTGTTTTGGTTAAACAAATCGTAGGCGGCAATGCGGATGGTGGCGGCATTCTTTTTCAGAAACCGGCGTTCGATGTAAGCATTTAAAATATTAGGGTTGCTTTGTGTAATGCCGGTGTAACCGTTATTGATTACTTTAGTATAATCATAGCTGACGGTGTAGTTTTTCCACAAATAATTTTTACCATTTAAGCCTAAAGTAAGCGATGTTGGCGAAGTATTTAGATAATTAGTTGACTGAATAGAGTTTTTAACCGTGTTGATGCTGTAATTAGTCTTAAATTCTGCATCAATCACATCAGTAATATCCGTCCGAAAACGGATGCCTGGCGTTACCACCAAAGTTTTGGCGATATTTCTTTCCGTCCTCATGGTTTCGGTATTGGCAACCGCATCATAATTTATGTTGCTGCTGTAAGCAATGTTGTTGGTGTAAGTGGCATTGGCATTAAACATCAGCGTATATTTTCTTTTGGCCCAGGGTTTGGCATAGGTTCCGTTAAAAGAAGCATAATAATAACCGGTTGTGTTTAAGTATTGGGTAAGATAAGTACCGGCCAATTTAGGGTTAAGCAAATCATTTTTTGGATAAAAGATGGAGTTGGTTACAATTTTATTGTCGGTTTGGTTAAACGATAAATTGGTGAAGAGGACATCTCCTGTTTCAAAGCTAAACTTGTTGTACCGGAGAGAAAAGTTATTGTTGAATTCGGGTGTCAAATTCGGGTTTCCCTGTACCGGGTATAAAGCATTTGAAAAATCAATAACCGGCTGCAGGTAATTAAAGTTAGGCTGGCTGCTCGATCCGTTATAATTAAAACTCAGGGCCTGACTTCTGGTAAAATTATAGATAAAACGGGCAGTAGGGGCAAAATTAACTGTCGTAACATGCGTGGTTTGTCCGCTTGTTGGAGAAAACCCATCCAAAGCGGTAGGCTGCACGCCCAGGCCCAAAGTGTAATTGTATTTCTTTTCCACAAAACGATAGTTCAAACCAAAACGGTTGGTGGTAAAAGTATAATTATAACTATTGCTGTTTTGTGCATAGTTAACTTCGGTATTGTTTGCGGTAAGCGTATCGGTTACTTTATCGCTATTGGTGTACGAATGGTTAAAGGCATAATTCAGCTCAAGGTACGAAAGCTTGCCCAGTGGTTCTAAATAAGAAATATTTGTACCAATGCTGCTGGTGCGGCTATTGGTATTGATTAATTGGAAAAGGGGCGCAGAATGGTTTCCTGCCGTATAAATGGTTGTCGGGTTGTCAAACTCGTCTGTTTTGGCCGAATTAGCATTTAAATTAATGCTTAAATTGCGCCGGGTAGCACGGAAACGGTGATTGAACAAAACGTTGATGCCGTAATTTGGCGATTTAGATTGATCTGTGGTAACCTGGTTATAAGCTGTTTGGCTGGTTACCGAACCGATTGCATCGCTGGTTAAATTAACGTTGTTAACATTTTGGGTTGAACTTGTATTGACACTGGCATAAGAAAAGGTTGGTGTAATTTTGAGATAGTTTACCGTATCTGGTTTATACTCCATGTTCCAAGTTACCCGATGGTTGATGTTTTGGGCCCGTTGGGTACTGTTTGAGTTATTGTTGCCAATATTCCCGGCGTTGTTTAGCTGCTGGAAACTGTTGCTGATCGTATTTACCGTATTGTCTGAAAAACTGTAACTACCGTAAACAGTCAGCTTTTTGCCCCATTGGTCGCGGTAATTTAAACCGATGGCATGTGCATCTGTAATACCATTTTGGTTTGAGGTTGTACCTGCACCCTGTAAGGCATTGCCACGGCCACCGCCGCCGCCAAAACCGCCGCCGCCACCGCGGGCAACGCCGCCGCCGCCGTAAGTAAAGGTATTGATATTGGTATTGTTGATATTCCCTAATACCGAAATCTGCCGGTCGCCTTTAAAACTAAAATAATTTACCGTGCCCAAATAACGGTTATGGTCTTCATTGTTATTGATCGTTGAAGGGCTTGTCGGGCTGGCGTTACCGTTTGTTTCCGGCAAAGCATCGCGCCCGGCACCTGCCGTAGCCTGTAAAGAATAGCCTACGTTTCTGTCTTTCCGGATAACGATATTCATAATCTTGTCCGGTTCGCCGGTTTTAACGCCGGTTAAATTCGCCTGGTCGCCGTAATCATCAATCATCTGGATACTTTCAATCACATCGGCTGGCAGGTTTTTGGTTACAGATTGCACATCGCCGCCCATAAAATCTTTACCGTTGATCCGCACTTTGGTAACCTGTTTGCCTTGCGCCGTTACGTTTCCATTGGCATCCACATCTACGCCCGGCAGCTTTTTAATCATGTCTTCTGTTGGTGCATTTTCCCTTACTTTGTAGGCTCCGGCATTAAACTCAACCGTGTCTTCTTTAATCTTGACCGCGTTTACGCCAACAATCGTTACCCCTTTTAGCTGGTTAAAAGCCACCTTTAACTTAACAACACCGATATTGATGTTTGCAATATTTTTATCGTGGATATAATGCCGGTTAATCGGTGTAAACCCGATCAGATCAATCGTCAGGCTAAACTCTGCTGCTTTTACTTTCGGAAAAACAAAAGACCCGTCCAAATTAGCGGCTGTTGCCAGGGTATCTGTGGCAGAAATCAACCTGATACTGGTGCCGGGCAAAGAAGCACCGGTCGTATCTTGTATTACGCCACGCACTTCGTGCAAGGTTTGCGCTTTTGTTATACCCGAAGCAAGCAGGAGTATAATGAGGCCGAGTAATGTTCGTTTCATATATTTTTTGATGTTCATAATAAACCGGTTTATTTTCAGTTTTTAACCTTACGATGATACAAAATCGAAAAAGTTTCACAATAGTTTATTGAAACACCTGTAACATTGATGTGATTTGCCCTAATTCTCGTTTTTTAACCCTGTTAAGGCACTTTTCCTTTACAACCTTTCGTGTAACAATTCCATTATAGCAAATGCTTACCATCAAACCTTTATCCCGGCAAGCTCTTTCTTCGTAAACCTGTTTTAAAATAATGATTGCTACTGTTGCTTTGCGCCGGGTTAAATTTTATCGGGCTTAATTTCGATGCTTCTTTTACCGCATAAAAATCATTGGCTTCTTGTAGTTTTTGCACCGATAAAACATTCGGACACTAAATTTATAGGCATAAAAGAAGCATCCTAAATTTTTTTACGACAGCGATTTAAACAACCCTGAATATTGCAGCTATTATCATTTGTCGTTCAGCCTGCCAAACTTTTGAAGGTCAATAAAAACAAAAATCCCAAACAACAGAAGGCGAGCTTCTGCTATTTGGGACCCTAAAAGGCAATAATTTATTTTTATGCCTGCTGGATGTTGTTGTTCAACTCGTCAGACTTTTCTTTTACTTTAGATTTGGCCTGGTCAATCACTTCATCTTTCTTTTCTTTTAAACCGTCTGCTGTTTCTTTTGCTTTTGATTTTACCTGGTCAACAACTTCTGTTGTGTAAGTAGATGCCTGGTTTTTATAATTGTTCAGTTGTTCTTCGCCCGATTTTACTTTTTCTTTGATGGTGTCCCATCCGGTTGTTGCCGTTTCAACCAATGTGTTGCGGGTTTCTTCGCCTGCATCCGGTGCAAACAATATACCTAAAGCAGCACCAACGGCTGTTCCTAACAAAAATACGCCTAAGCCTTCGACAGAATTTTTCATAATTTAATAATTTTAAGGGTTTATGTTGCAGGTTAACATAACTGTAACTCAATAGTTTTCAATTTTTTTAAAGATTTAAATCGAATACTGTTTTTACCGGCATAAAAACAGTATCAGAAAAGCTTTTTGAATTAAACTGCCCTAAACTTCCATCAAAAAAATCAAACCCAATTAAAATTCAAGCTACTTTTTGCCGAAAGCAGTTAAACCGCTTTGCAAAAACCAGCCGTAACTTGCCGGATTGTAATCTGCCCCTTGCGGCGGCACCAATAAATTTCCGTCGTCATCCAACAAAACATAAAAAGGCTGCGAATTGGCTTTAAAGCGCGAAGCCTGCAATTCGCTCCATTTATTGCCAATTGTTTTGATTTTTTTGCCTTGCGCTGTTACGGTTTGTTCGTTCGGCTGCAAATCTGTTTTGTCATCCACATACAATTGCAGCAGCACAAAATCATTGCTGATTAAATCATAAACCGTTTTGTCCGTCCAAACGCTGGCTTCCATTTTACGGCAGTTTACGCAGGCATGACCGGTAAAATCAATCATCACCGGTTTATGGTTTTTCTTCGCGAAAGCCAACGCTTCATCATAATCAAAAAAAGCGTTTAAACCCAGAGGTGCCTTAAACAGGTTGGCATATTTGTGCGGGGCTTCGTTATTGTTTTGGGCTGTAGTATTGGAAGTACGGTTATTTGCAGTGAGGCTTGGCGTGTACAAATCAAAATCCTGCGTTTGCAGCGGCGGTAAAAATGCAGAAATGGATTTTAAAGGTGCGCCCCACAAGCCGGGAACCATATAAACGGTAAACGCCAACACAATGATCGAGAGGAACAAACGCGGAATAGAAAGATGATCAACCGGGGAATCGTGCGAAAATTTGAGTTTTCCCAGGAGATATAAGCCCATCAACCCAAAAATCACGATCCAAAGAACAAGGAAAATTTCGCGGTCGAACCATTCCCAGTGGTAAGCCAAATCTACGTTTGACAGGAATTTTAGCGCTAAAGCCAATTCCAAAAACCCTAAAACTACTTTTACACTGTTTAGCCAGCCGCCAGATTTTGGCAGCGAATTTAACCAGGAAGGGAACATGGCAAACAAAGCAAAAGGAATGGCCAGCGCAAGCGAAAAGCCAAACATGCCAATTGCAGGCCCTAACAAAGCGCCTGAGGTTGCCGCCTGAACCAGTAAAGTGCCAATAATTGGGCCGGTACACGAAAACGAAACCAAAGCCAGCGTAGCCGCCATAAAAAACAAACCGAGCCAGCCGCCTTTGTCCGATTGTTCGTCCATTTTGTTGGCCCAGGCCGAGGGCAAAGTAATTTCAAAAGCGCCAAAAAAGGAAACCGCAAAAACAATCAGCAACAGGAAAAAGATGAGGTTAAAAGCACCGTTTGTGGCCAAATCGTTTAAAGCATCGGCACCAAAAATCACGGTGATGATCAACCCAAAAGCCACATAAATAACGATAATCGAAAGCCCGTAAATTAATGCTTTGGTGATGGCACTTCCCCTTGACTGCGCAGTTTTGGTAAAATAACTGACCGTTAAAGGAAGCATCGGGAAAATGCAGGGCATAATCAGTGCGGCAAACCCGCCAAGTAATCCGGCTAAAAATATTGCCCACAAACTTTGCTGCTCTTGTTTTGATTCTATGGTCTTGGCTTTTTCCTTAACCACTTCTTTTTTTACCGGAACTGTTGCCTTTGCTGTGGTTGAAGTATCGGCAGGCAAAGGCGCAAAATCTACACCGGCAGTCGAAATGGTATCAGCAGCAGCTTTTTGAAACGCATAGCTTTTACTATGAAAAGCCAGGAAAAAGCTTAAAAATAGCAAGGAAAAAATTGTTTTTTTCAGGTTGAAAGCAAACTGCATGTTTTTTGTTGAGGTTTGTTGTACTGTTTTTACCGGTATAAAAATAGTATAACTAAACAGCATCCGGGTTTGGTGTTTGTCATTTTGACTGATCTGACCAATTTTATGACGGTAAAAGAAGCATCCGCAAGAAAGCTTTGTAACTGCTTATCAAGCAAAAAGCCCCGCCAAAATTGACGAAGCTTTTTGTTTATTTTAAACAAGCTTTGATTAAGCGTGAATTTCCTCAGACTTAAATATTTTTGCGGTTAAAAAATCGCCGTTCAATCTGGCAATGTTGGTCAGCTTGATGCTTTTTGGGCATTCTGCTTCGCAAGCACCGGTATTGGTACAATTGCCAAAACCTTCTTCGTCCATTTGCGCCACCATGTTTTGCACACGCTGATAACGCTCCGGCTGGCCTTGCGGCAACAAAGCCAGTTGCGAAATTTTTGCCGATACAAACAGCATGGCCGAAGCATTTTTACAAGCCGCTACGCAAGCACCGCATTGGATGCAGGTAGCAGAGTTAAACGCTTCATCAGCAATTGGTTTCGGGATTGGGATTTCATTGGCATCCGGCACACCGCCTGTGTTTACAGAAACGTATCCACCAGCATGTTGAATACGGTCAAACGCAGAGCGGTCGGTAGCCAAATCTTTTACCACCGGGAAAGCCGCAGCACGCCAAGGTTCAATCGTGATGGTTTGCCCATCATAAAAACTGCGCATGTGCAACTGGCAGGAAGTGATGGCTTGTTTTGGGCCATGCGGGCGGCCGTTGATATACAGCGAACAGGTGCCGCAAATCCCTTCGCGGCAATCGTGGTCAAAATAAATCGGATCTTCGCCTTTCATGATCAAACCCTCGTTCACTACATCCAGCATCTCCAGAAATGACATATCCGGAGAAATATCATTGGCCGGATAGGTAACCATTTTACCGGCTGTTTTTGCATCTTTCTGGCGCCAAACTTTCAGCGTCAGGTTCATATTTCCATTACTCATATTGATCAGTTGTGAGTTGTGAGTTGACTGTTGCGAGTTGAAACAGACAACTTGCAACCGAAAACCGACAACCGCTATTTATAGCTTCTTTGTGTTAATTTAACGTTTTCAAAAATCAGGTCTTCCCGGTTTAATTTTTCGGGTTGGTTTTCTCCTGTATATTCCCAGGCGGCTACAAAAGAGAAATTTTCGTCATCGCGTTTTGCTTCGCCTTCTTCTGTTTGGGATTCTTCGCGGAAATGGCCGCCGCATGATTCGCGGCGCATCAAAGCATCATCCACCATCAGTTCGCCCAATTCGATAAAATCAGCAACACGGCCGGCACGTTCCAAAGAAAAATTAATTTCTTCATTTTCGCCCATAACCAAAGCATTTTTCCAAAAATCGGCTTTCAATGCCTGGATCAATCCTTTTGCTTTAATTAAACCGGCTTCGTTACGCGCCATGCCGCAATATTCCCACATGATGTGGCCCAAATCACGGTGGTATTCATTTACTGTTTTTGTGCCTTTTTTCATGGACAAGAATTTGGCCACACGCACTTCCACCTCTTTTTTGGTTTGTGCAAAAGCAGGATGGTTCGGGTCAATTGCTTTCGGACCGATCGTAGCCAGATAATCGCCCAAAGTATAAGGGATAACGAAATAACCATCGGCCAAACCCTGCATTAAAGCCGAAGCGCCTAAACGGTTTGCGCCGTGATCAGAAAAATTAGCTTCGCCTAAAGCATAACAACCCGGAATGGTCGTCATCAAGTTATAATCAACCCAAAGGCCGCCCATGGTATAATGTACGGCCGGATAAATCCGCATTGGTTGTTTGTACGGGTTTTCGTCGGTGATTTGGTAATACATATCAAACAAGTTACCGTATTTGGCAGCAACGGTGTCTTCACCTAAACGGCTGATCGCTTCGGCAAAATCAAGGAAAACGGCTTTTCCGGAAGCACCAACGCCGCGGCCTTCATCCGATACTTCTTTTGCATTCCTGGAAGCCACATCGCGCGGAACCAAATTACCAAAAGAAGGGTATTTACGTTCCAGGAAGTAATCGCGGTCTTCTTCTTTAATGTCGGTTACTTTGATTTCGCCTTTGCGTAACCTTTCGGCAATGGCAACAGTTTTTGGTGCCCAAACACGTCCGTCATTCCGCAACGATTCGCTCATCAACGTTAATTTAGACTGATGGTCGCCGGAAACCGGAATACAAGTAGGGTGGATTTGTGTAAAACATGGATTGGCAAAATAAGCGCCGCGTTTATGCGCACGCCAGGCAGCCGTAACGTTGGAACCAATGGCGTTGGTTGACAAATAAAACACGTTGCTGTAACCGCCGGTACACAACAAAACGGCATGTGCAGCATGGGTTTCGATAGCACCAGTTCTTAAATTACGGGTAACAATGCCTTGTGCTTTTCCATCGGCAACAACCAAATCCAGCATTTCTGTACGCGTGTACATTTTTACTTTGCCCAAATGGATTTGGCGGTTTAACGAAGAATAGGCACCTAAAAGAAGCTGTTGCCCGGTTTGTCCGCGTGCGTAAAAAGTCCGGGAAACCTGCGCGCCACCAAAAGAACGGTTATCCAGCAAACCGCCGTATTCGCGGGCAAAAGGAACGCCTTGCGCCACACACTGGTCAATAATATTCACCGAAACTTCGGCCAAGCGGTAAACGTTGGCTTCACGGGCGCGGTAATCGCCGCCTTTTATCGTATCGTAAAATAAACGGTAAACACTATCGCCATCATTCTGATAATTTTTTGCCGCATTGATTCCGCCTTGCGCTGCAATAGAGTGCGCACGGCGCGGACTATCGTGAAAACAAAAAGCGGTAACATTATAACCCAGTTCGGCCAATGATGCGGCGGCAGAAGCACCGGCCAGGCCCGTTCCTACTACAATAACATGGTACTTTCGCTTATTGGCCGGGTTAACCAATTTAAGGTTGAACTTTTGCTTGTCCCACTTTTCGGCTAATGGGCCTTCCGGCAGTTTGGCATTTAATTCCATTTGATGATTTTTTAGCTATAAAAGAAGCATCTGTTTTTAAAACTTAATGCTGATTTATCTTTTGGTGAAATAATAAACAATTGGCATCACGGCAAAACCGATTGGGATAATCACCGCAAAAAGCCAGATTCCGATTTGGTTTACAATAGGCTTGTACTTGCGGTGGTTCATGCCCATCGTTTGCCAACTGCTTTGAAACCCATGCAACATGTGGAAGGATAAAGCAGCCATCGCAATAACGTAAAAGAACACATACAGCGGCGAGCTGAACGAGAAAATGACTTGCGCTTGCAGATCTTTTGCAATGGTAATTTCCTGCTGCGCGTTTACATCTACATATTTAGCGTATTCGTATTCGCCCTGCGGCAATTGCTTTGCCGATACCAACTTCCCGGTTTTAAGGTCTGTCCGGTACTCTTTAAACGGCATTTTCGGGCCTTCGTGGTTTTTAAACCATTCGTCTTTGTGGTAGCTGAACCAAAAATTGCCCATATGGATCACGATAAACAATAATAAAACAGAACCCAAAATTCCCATATTGCGGGACGACCAAATGCTCGGCGATTTTGGTTGAATTACATAATTTACCGGCCTTGCCTTTCTGTTGTTGATCGTCAAAATCAAAGCATAAATGGAATGAACGATGATGGTGAGGTAAAGCAAATACGATACTACTTTTATCGGTGGAAAATGCGTCATGAAGTGCGAGTAATCATTAAAAGCCAGGCCGCTGTCATCCTTAAACAACTGAAAATTTCCGCTTAAATGCACGATCAGGAAAAGGCACAAAAACAGGCCGGTTAACGACATGATCAATTTTTTTCCTATCGAAGAAGAAAGAGTTTGTGTAGAACCACTCATTTGATTAATAAATTTTAGGATTATTATTTCTACAAAAGTATTTATTATAGCCGAAAAGATAGTAAAGCATCCGGCCAATATCCCGACCAATAGTTATTTAGAAACAATCTAAATATTTGAGCAGGAAGATTTAAGGCATTGAAGTAGTTTAAACTTATTCCCGGATAATTCTTTTTGGGCTGATGCTTCTTTTACCCTATAAAAATTGGCGTCTTTACTCGTTGGAAAAAATGAAAAACCAGGCAATACCAATTTTTATAGGGTAAAAGAAGCATTGTGCAAACTACAAAAGGATAAGTTTAACCCGGTTCATTGGCTCAAAAAGCAATCACTTTATCGTTTAAAATACCAAAAACACGGTCGGTTTCTTGATGCTGGATGGCAATGCGGCCGGTAAATTTTCCAAACGATGGCAAAATAGCCTGATCGGCACCAAAAGCAAAACAGGAAAGCGTTACTGCATCGCGCCCTTTTCCGCGTAAATGTACGCCCGGATGGATGTGGCCGCAAAGTGTATAACCTTGCGTATTTTCTATTTCCTGTTTTTTTAGCGGATGGTGTGCCAAGCGGAAAGGCTCAATCAGCAATTCGTTTTCAACCAAAATATTTAAATCGGCAAAGTGTTTTTCTTCAATAATATCGTGGTTTCCTTTGATCAAAACCATTTTCACATTGGCATATTTGTTTCGCCATAAACTAAACCAATGCCATTCGCTGTTTTTATCGCTGTGAAACAGATCGCCCAAAAAGTAGATTTTTTCAGGCTGATATTCATCAATCAAAGTAGAAAGCACTTCCAAATCTTTTTGCGCCAGTTCGTTTGGCACCGCAATTCCGGCTTTTCTAAAATGTCCGGCTTTTCCTAAATGCACATCGGCCACAATCAACGCTTTTTGGTCTTTCCAGTAAATTGCTTTTTGAGGCAGTAAAAGAAGCGTTTGTTGTTTAAAAAAGAAATCAATCCCGTCGCAAGTCATTTCGGCAAAAATAGCCATAAAACAAAAAAACCTGCAAGCTTTACGTTGCAGGTTTCGATGCTTCTTTTAGCACTATTTTTTACTTGTCCATTTTGTAGCGGTTGGTAAACACGCTTCCATCAGGGCTTATTCCGCCAATGATCAAAATGCCATCTTTGGTATTAGAAATTGCTTTGTTAAGCGCTTCAGGAGAATTAACCGGGATTTTATTGATCCTAGTAATTACAGATCCTTCTTCGATACCCAACTGGTCAAACATATGTCCAGGGCTAACCTGCGTAACCACAACACCGCTTTCGATATTGTATTTTTGTTTTTGGCCACTATTTAAAGGTGCAAAATGCGCACCCAGATTATTAAAGATCGCATCAGCAGAATTAAACTTACTGTTATTACCTGCCAACATAGTTCCATTATCAGCTTTTAAGGTTACGGCAAACGTTTTTTCCGAACCATCGCGCAAAACCGTTAAATTAACTTTATCGCCAGGCTGTAATCGGCCTACTTTTTCCTGCAAATCAGATGATTCGTAAACCGTGTTGCCATCAACTTTGGTAATGATATCACCTTTTTTAATACCGGCTTGTTGTGCGCCACCACCTTGAACCAGTTCGTTTACATACAAACCGTTTGTGGTTTTAATGTTTAATCTTTCTGCTTGGTCAGGATCAAGTGCAACAAACTGTACACCAACAAAACCACGTTTTACTTTACCAAATTTCTCAATATCGTTCAACACTTTTTTGGCCAGGTTGATCGGGATGGCAAAACCATAACCTTCATAAGAACCTGTATGCGATAGGATTGCAGAGTTGATACCAATCAATTCGCCTCGAGTATTTACCAAAGCGCCGCCACTGTTTCCAGGGTTGATAACCGCATCGGTTTGAATAAAAGATTCGATTCCTTTGTTTAAAGTCGGAACAGATGACTGTGTACGGTCTGAAAAAGGATTATCTTGATCCTGGCCATCTTCATGACCAATAATATTTACATTTCGTCCTTTTGCACTTACAATACCAGCAGTTACGGTAGAAGTTAAGTTAAAAGGGTTTCCAACAGCCAGAACCCACTCGCCTACTTTGGCATCATCAGAATTACCAAACTTAACGATCGGCAAATTTGTTGCGTTGATTTTGATCAAAGCCAAATCGGTGTTTGGGTCTGTTCCGATCACTTTTGCACTAAACTGGCGGTGATCGTTTGTGGTAATCTCAATTTTGTCTGCTTTTTCTACCACGTGGTTATTGGTAACGATATAGCCATCGGTAGAAATAATTACGCCCGAACCGGAAGCACGTTGCGGGCCGGATGGCTGCCTGCGGCGCATGCCAAACATATCGCCAAACATTTGCTCCATTTGGTCTTGCCCGCCGCCACTTTGCTGAGAAGAATAAGTGGTACGGATATACACTACGGCTGGCGTAACCGCCGCTGCTGCCTGTGTAAAATCTACCGTGCCGGCCGATGATACCAGCGGCGCGATATGGTTGCTTGCGAAATATACTTTTTGCCGGTCTTCAAATGTTGAAGCGTCTGTGTTTTTAACCTCAACCATTTTGTAGGCACCTACGGCAATAGCGCCTCCCAAAATGGCCGTCATCAATGATAATCCTACTTTTTTCATATGTTATTTTTTCTCCTGCTGAATTTGAAATAGCTTAATCAAATTTAATGCCTTATTGACGTTATAATCAACCCAATGTTGCTAATAGCAATGTTAAAAAATGTTAAACCCTAATTGGTGTTGGTTTTAATGCAGATAAATGCAACTTTGTGCTAAATAATAGAATGGATTATTATGAAACAAACTTTTTATAAATACCAAGGCACCGGAAACGATTTTATACTGATAGACAACCGTTTACAGCAGTTTAACCACCAGCAGCCGGAGCTGATTGCCCGTTTGTGCGACCGCCGTTTTGGTATTGGTGCCGATGGCATTATGTTTTTGCAGGTAAAAGAAGCATTTGATTTTGAAATGGTTTATTACAATGCCGACGGAAAGCCAAGCAGCATGTGTGGCAACGGTGGCCGTTGCATTGTTGCTTTTGCCAAATTTTTAGGTTTGATTGACCGAGAAACTAACTTTTTGGCGGTTGATGGACCGCATTATGCCAAAATTTCCGAAAAAGGCGATTGGGTAAGTTTGCAAATGATTGATGTAAATACCATCAAGCACGACAATAAAGCTTACGTTTTAGATACCGGTTCGCCGCATTATGTTGAATTGGTGGAAAACTTGGAACAAAAAAACGTTTTTCAGGACGGTTTTGCCATCCGCAACAATTCTATTTATCAGCAAGATGGCATCAACATTAACTTTGTGGAACCAAGAGGAGACGGCTTTTTTGTAAGGACTTTTGAACGCGGCGTAGAAGACGAAACTTACGCCTGCGGAACCGGCGCTACTGCCGTTGCTTTGACCATGGCCAAACACCAGCAAAAAACCGGTGCTGTTTTTACCCCTATAAAAGTGTTGGGCGGAGATTTAAGCGTGAAATTTAATTACGATGGCAAAACGTTTTCGGATATTTTTCTGGAAGGCCCGGCCGTTCAGGTTTTCTCCGGCGAAATTTCAATTTAACTAATTTACTTACACCAATTTTATGCCGGTAAAAGAAGCATCGCATATTTGCTTTTAAATTTTCGGTCTTTCCAACTTCCGGACTTTTTCCCCACAAAAACTGCATAAAGTATTTTTCTTTTAAGGTAATTCTGACTACGTTTGGAGCCTTTGCCCGTGCATAATTGCCTATGGGCCGTTATCCAAAATACAACAATGTTAAGAGTAGACAGCAGCAAACCTTGTAAGATTGTTTATGCCATTTGCCGGCATGATTATCTTTCTTATTTGATCGAGCCGCATGTTGTCCAGCTTAACCCAAACGGCGAGTTTTCTTTAACGCACCAACGCCTTTTTACCAATACTGCCGAAGAATTTGCCCAATATTTAGACGATACCGACCGAAAGCTGATCCGCATTTTGCAGGAAACCGAGCAAAGCCATATCATCCTGAAATATTATAAAAAGCCAATCCGCCCGGTCGAGTTTTTTTCAAAGATTTATACCGAGGATTTGTATGATACGCTTCGGCCAAAAATCGAAAAAAAGATGGCCGAAGCTTTAACCTTGCTTCCGGGAAAAGAACTGTGTGTGATGAGCCGCGAAGGTTATCCGGCCGAACGTTTCGTTACCATTGCAACCGAACCGGCAACCGTGCTTTTCCACTTCCGCAGAAACGAAACCGAAACGCGCTATTATCCAACCATCAAATACAAAGGCCAGCGGATTGAGTTTATGTTCAAAAACGCAGACATTATTTGCAACCATCCCGCGTATTTGCTGCTGGAAGATGTGCTTTATTATTTTGAAAAAGACATTGAAGGCAAAAAGCTGGTCCCGTTTTTAGAGAAACGTTACATCTCGATCCCGAAATCTTCCGAAAAAACGTATTACGAAAAGTTTGTGGCACCGCTGATTGAAAAATATCCGGTTTACGCGCAAGGCTTTGAAATTGTGAGCGAACGCTATGATGCCAAACCAATTTTGAAACCTGTTTATTCGGAAGGCGGAACTTCGCAAATCCAGCTTTTGTTTAAATATGGCGAAGCAGTTTTTCCTTATGGCGATGGTCGGCAGGTTTCCGTCCGCATCGAAAATAAAGACGACCAATACTGTTTTTACCGTATTAAAAGAAGCATCGCTTGGGAGAAAAAGAAATTTTTGGAGCTTGAAAATATAGGGCTAAAAACAGTATCCAACCTTTTCCAAAACCTGGAAGTTGCAGCTTTGGAAGATGAAGAAGATGCTTCGCTTTCCGTTTTTACGTGGCTGAACGAGCATCACGACGAACTGCTTGCAAACGGTTTTGAAATTGAGCAGCCCGAAGGCGACAAGCGTTTTTTGTTTGCCAGCCCGAAAATCAACCTTGAAATTAGGGAAGGCAACGATTGGTTTGATATTTACGCCATGGTTTATTTTGGCCAGTACGCCATTCCGTTTATCGAATTGAAACAGCATATTTTAAACAAACGGCGCGAGTTTGTTTTGCCTTCTGGCGAGGTTGCGGTTATTCCCGAAAAATGGTTTTCGCAATACAGCAACCTGTTGTATTTCAGTAATCACACAGATAAATTGCAGCTAAAAAAGCATCATATTGGTTTGGTAAACGAGTTGGCAGCCAGCGATCATGCCGAAGTTACGATGAACCGGAAACTGCAAAAGTTAAATGATTTTGAAAGTTTGGAAGAAATCCCATTGCCGGAAAACTTTAACGGCGAGCTGCGCACTTATCAAAAGGCTGGTTACGATTGGTTCCACTTCTTAAAAAAATATCATTTTGGCGGTTGTTTGGCAGATGACATGGGTTTAGGC
>CAXTKQ010000017.1:0-15699 GCA_964244955.1 uncultured Sphingobacteriaceae bacterium
AATTAAAGCAGCGGAAACCCTACTTGAAAATATTGAATATAAAGCCATTATCAATAAGCACATAACTGATGATAGTATAAGAAGCTTATACTTAGATTTAATAAAAAAACATAATGAACAATATGAGTATAATCTTAAAAAGATTTGGATAAATAGCTTGGTTGATAGAATTAAGGATGATCTAAGATTTAGATCTACTACTACATCTATTGAAGAAATAGATTTTAATAAGGTTCAGTTGGAAAAATCGAAAGTAGAGAAGTTTATATATTTAGTTAAGAAAATTCAAATCGAAAAAGAAATTGACAGCAAAGAAATTAGAGGCTTTAAGGTTGTTGCAAGGACAAGAAAATATATTGGTTCCAGTCAATTAAAGAGTAAAAGCAAAACTAAACTCTCGTTTAGCGAGGCATTCAACAACTATAATCAACCATATAAATACTTAATCTCGTTACAGAATATAGGCATTGAAGAAGCTGAGTTTTATAAGTATTTTGTCGATATAGAATATAAAACTTTAAATAAACATGGTTTTGAAGTCTCAGGAGGAGAACGCTCTGAATTCAATTTACTTCACGAGATAAGTGATGCTTTAAAACACGACTTATTATTGGTTGACGAACCAGAATCATCTTTCGATAATATTTTTTTAAAAAACGAAGTAAACGAACTAATAAAGGAAATCGCTAAAGAAATTCCTGTTATTGTAGTAACACACAATAATACTATAGGTGCATCAATTCAACCTGATTATATCGCGTATACACATAAAAAAATAACAAATGGAATTGTTGAATATAGTGTTTATTTTGGCCACCCAACAAGTAAGCAATTAAAAAACGCAAAAGGTGAAAGTATTGAAAATTATGATACACTATTGAAATGTTTGGAAGCCGGTAAAAGTGCATATAACGAACGTAAATCTAAAATATATGAAATACTTGAAAATTGATAATAACAAAGCGTTTTTTATTAAAGACTTTTCTAAATCTAATAACTGGGTTGAGATAGATCAAATTGAAAAAAATGATTTGATATTTTTGTTAGATAGAGCAATACAGGACAGTTTTGAAATGGATGTTTATGATGAATCAATTTTAGCAAACAAAGCCCATCAAATTATATATAAACACATAACTGATAAATTCTCTACATTTTTGCTAAATAAAGATAGATTTAAAGATGAAACAGAATCAGTTTATAAAGAGGCAGTAGAAAAATATTAATCATGACAATATTATAAATGACTCGATTTCTATTTATAGAAACGCTTAAGGAGGAAGTAGTATAAAATATAATTTATCTCTGATTTTTTTACTACAACGTTACTAAAACTTTCAAAAATGAAGGCAAAATACATCAATCCTTTCACAGACTTTGGTTTCAAAAAAATATTTGGCGAAGAAGCCAGCAAACCTTTATTGCTTGATTTTTTGAATGCGCTTTTGCCTCAAACCAATAAAATAGCAAACCTTTCTTTTAAAAATACGGAACAGCTTGGGCAAACCGATTCAGACCGAAAAGCCATTTACGACATTTACTGCGAAAACGAAAACGGCGAAAATTTATTGTAGAACTGCAAAAAGCAAAGCAAAACTACTTTAGGGAAAGAACTGTTTTTTACTCCACTTTTCCAATAAGGGAACAG
Organism: uncultured Sphingobacteriaceae bacterium; assembly: GCA_964244955.1. Classification (GTDB taxonomy): domain Bacteria; phylum Bacteroidota; class Bacteroidia; order Sphingobacteriales; family Sphingobacteriaceae; genus Mucilaginibacter_A. The sequence continues at coordinate 1,649 of CAXTKQ010000017.1, forward strand.
GCCGAAAAAGGCAACTGGAACTACAACCTGAAAGCGGTTTATTGCATTGGCATCCTGGATTTTAAGTTTGATGATTATGAAAACGAGCCGGAGAAAAGCGAAGTTGTACACACCATCAAACTAAAAAACCAGAACGGAAAGGTGTTTTATGATAAACTGACCTACATTTACCTGGAGATGCCCAACTTCAAAAAAACAGAAGAAGAGTTGCAAACGCGGTTGGACCAATGGCTTTATTTCATCCAAAACCTGGAGGACTTCCAAACCATTCCGGCCATATTTAAAGACGAAATATTTAGCCAGGCTTTTGAAAAAGCAGAACTTGCAAAACTTGGCCACGCGGACTTAGACAACTACGAAAACAGTTTAAAAACCTACCGCGATTTGAAAGGTGTGATTGATACTGCTTTTGGTGACGGAAGATTAGAAGGCAAACAGGAAGGCATATCTGAAGGTATATTAAAAGTTGCTAAAGCATTAAAAGCAAATGGTATTTCAATCGAAATCATTGCTAAAACAACCGGGCTTTCTGTAAACGAAATCGAAAAGCTTTAATCATATAGCAGCAACCTAAAAATCCCGCCGGAAAAACACCATCGTTCACCGAATATTTACAAGCCTTAACCTGTTTGCTGTTTTGCCGTTAAAGCCGTTCGGGTACATTTGTATCAGCATTTAAACAAAACGATGAACAACCTCCACCATACAAAACAATCCGGCCGCGCCATTGCAGGTTTTGTCCTCATGGGCATCGGCCTGGTTTTGTTGCTCAAACAGTTCGATTTTTACTTTTTTCCCAACTGGCTGTTTAGTTGGCCGATGATTTTGATTATCGTTGGTTTGGTAAAACGCGCCAACAACCCGAACAACCAATCCTGGCTGATCCTGATTTTGGTGGGCGGCCTGTTCCTGCTCCAAAAAATGTTTTCCGGGGTAGATGTGTTCCATTTTGGCTGGCCGGTAATCATTATTGCGGTTGGCTTGTGGATGATCTTCCGCAGGAATTACGATTTCAACACCAAAAATACGACGGTAAAAGAAGCATTTGCCAACGATGATTTTTTAAACCCGGAACCAAACCCGGCAAAAGAAAGCGATTATACCGCTGCACAACCAGAATCAAACGAAGATTTTTTGAACACTTTTTCCATCTTCAGCAGCGCGAAAAAAAACGTGTTTTCCAAAAATTTTAAAGGCGGCGAGATCGTGAATATTTTTGGCGGAACGGATATTGATTTCAGCCACGCCAATATCAACGGGCAAATTGTGGTAGATATGGTACAGCTTTTCGGCGGCACCAAACTGATCGTTCCGCCGCATTGGCAGGTAGTTGCCGATATTGCCCAGGTTTTTGGCGGCGTAAACGATAAACGCATCCCGCATGCCGATGTGGCCAACAGCGGAAAAGTTTTGGTTTTAAAAGGCATTTCTATTTTTGGCGGTGTAGATATCAAAAGTTTTTAACACCAATTTTTAGCCGGTAAAAACAGTATCAACCTAAACTAACAACTTGTTCTTTGGAAACGCCAGCCTCTTTGTTCAACAAATTCCGCACCGTAGTGGGTGCAGGTTTAATAGCTTGGTTTGCTTTACAATGTTATTTGTTAAACGATTTTGGTTTTAGCTGGAAAATTGCTTCTACCGATGCCGGCGTTACCAGCGTTTTACTGACTGGCGCGTGCCTGCTCATCAGCAACAATTTACGGTATTACCAGCCCGAAAAAGGCCGTTCCGTATTTATTTTAGTGTTGTGTTTGGTGCTGAGTTTGTTTTGGTTGATCGCTTGCAAATGGCTGTTGCCGCAGCTCATTCCCGATCCTGCTTACAAAGCTTTTCTGATACAATCCTTGCCCATCCGTTTTTCCATTTCGTTCCTGATCATCGGTTGTATGGCAATGCTGAGCGCGCTACGTTACATGCTGAAGGACCAGAAAGCCAACGAAAACCGGCAACTGGCCGCCGAAACTTTGGCCCGCGATGCCGAATTGTACAAGTTGCGCCAGCAATTGCAGCCGCACTTTTTGTTCAACAGCCTCAATTCTATCAGTGCGCTGATTGGTTTTAAGCCGGACGAAGCCCGAAAAATGATCCACCAGCTTTCTGATTTTTTGCGCGGAACATTAAAAGAAGAACAGCAATGGGTGCCGTTGCAGCACGAACTGCAGCATTTGCAACTGTATCTGGATATCGAAAAAGTGCGTTTCGGCCATCGCCTTTCTACCGTTTTGCGGCATAATGATGCTGCCGATGCCATGCTGATCCCGCCGATGTTGCTGCAGCCTTTGGTAGAAAACGCCATTAAATTTGGTTTGTACGATACGATTGGCAATGTAATCATTGGCCTGAACGCGTTGGTGGTTGACCGGCAATTGCAAATTACCATCAGCAACCCTTTCGATCCGGAAACCGCTTCGCCCAACCGCGGCACTGGTTTTGGTTTAAGCGGCGTAAAACGGCGTTTGTATTTGCTGTTTGCGCGGCACGATCTGATCGAGATCGAAACCAAGAATACCCTTTTCAGCATCACGCTTAAAATCCCGCAATCGTTAACCGAACAAAATCAAACACTTCAAACAAACACTTAATTTATGCCGGTAAAAACAGTATTGGTTATTGATGATGAGCCGCTGGCACGTTCTATTGTGCTTGAATATTTGCAGCATTTTCCGCAGTTGCAGGTTGCGCAGGAATGCGGCGACGGCTTTGAAGGCGTAAAAGCAATCATGCAGCACAAACCGGATTTGATTTTTCTGGACGTGCAAATGCCCAAAATCAACGGTTTTGAAATGCTGGAACTGGTTGACCACGCGCCTGCCGTTATTTTTACCACCGCTTTTGATGAATACGCATTGAAAGCTTTTGAAACGCACGCCGTTGATTATTTGCTGAAGCCTTTCAGCAAAGAACGTTTTAACAAAGCGGTTGATAAGTTCCTGGAAAATCAGCCTAAAAAACAAGAACAAACCAATGCTTTATTGGAAACGGCAGCCAGTTCGCCTGCGCAGCACGATAGGATTGTGGTAAAAACAGGCACAAAAATTAAAGTCATCCCCGTTCAGGAAGTGATTTATTTGGAAGCTGCGGACGATTACGTGAACATCCATACGGCTGGCGGTGCTTTCCTCAAAAATAAAACCATGAGTTTTTTTGAGCAGATTTTAGACCCGGCTTTGTTTACGCGCGTCCACCGCTCGTACATCGTTCGGGTGGAGCAAATCACGCGTATTGATCCTTACGAAAAAGAAACGCATATTTTGATTTTGAAATCTGGCGCAAAAATTCCGGTCAGCAAAGCGGGTTATGTTAAGTTGAAACAGGTTTTGGGGATTTGATTTGTGCTGTCATTTCGACCAACGGGAGAAATCTTCTTTAAAGCGTCAAATTAGCTGATGCTTCTTTTATCGGGCAAAAGTTGGCGGTACTGCCATTTCGACCAACGGGAGAAATCTTATTTCAACCAGAAAAGCCGAGCAGATTTGAAGAAGATTTCTCCCGTTGGTCGAAATGACAACGCGAATAACAACGAGCCACACCATAGCAATTTATCTCCTTATAAAAGAAGCATTCAAAATCAGCATAAACCTTTCCGCTGCTAAACCTGTAAAAAAGTTGTTCCAACTTGCACAACACATCAGGTAATGCTACTTTTAGCAATACTGTTTTTATGCCAATAAAAACAGTATTAACCAAACATGATGAAACAGCTTTTTCCTTTTTTATTCCTGGTTTTTTTCTCAAAGATAACCATAGCACAACCCGACCGTTGGCAGCAGCACGTAAACTACGCCATGGACGTGAACATGAACGTGCAAACCAACCGTTTTACCGGCACTCAAAAACTCGAATACACCAACAACTCGCCCGATACGTTGAAACGCGTTTTCTATCATTTGTACTGGAACGCTTTTCAACCCAACAGCATGATGGACACGCGCAGCCGCGAGCTGGGCAAAACCACCATCAACAAAAAACAGGATTGGGACGTGCGCGTGAAAGACCGCATCCAGAAGTTGACGCCGGAAGAAATTGGCTATCAAAAAGTATTGTCGCTGAAGATGAACGGCATCGCCCAAAAGTATAAAACCGAGGAAACAATTTTGGTGGTTGATTTGAATAAACCGATTTTACCGCATGCCAAAGTCGTTTTTGATATGGTTTTTGAAGCGCAAGTCCCGCTGCAAATCAGAAGAAGCGGCCGCGACAACCCGCAAACCTGTGTGCGTTATTCGATGAGCCAATGGTACCCGAAAATGTGCGAATACGATTATGAAGGCTGGCACCCAACGCCTTATGTTGCCCGTGAATTTTACGGCGTATGGGGCGATTATGATGTAAAGATCACGATTGATAAAAAATACATGATCGGCGGAACTGGTTATCTGCAAAACCCGCAGCAAATTGGTTTTGGCTATGAAGCGAAAGGAACAACGGTAAGCCAACCGGCAGGAAATACGCTGACCTGGCATTTTACAGCGCCAAATGTGCATGATTTTATGTGGGCTGCCGATCCGGAATTTAAACATTTATCGGCACAAACTGCGGATGGAAAAACCATCAATGTAATTTATAACCGCGACCCGAAGAAGCTGGCACAGGAATTTGAAGCGCTAAAACCGGCACAAAAAGAAATTTATCAAAACGTAGAAAACTACAGCAAAAACTGGGACGAACGCTGGCAGCAGATTTTGGATGCCGCTGTACAGGAATTGCCTTACATCCAAAAAACGTTCGGGCCTTATGTTTGGAAGCAGTATTCGTTTGTGCATGGCGGCGATGGCGGCATGGAATATCCGATGGCAACTTTGATCAACGGGCCAAGTTTAGGAACTGTTTTCCATGAGTGGATGCATAGTTGGTACCAAGGCATGCTGGCCACAAACGAAAGTGAATACCCGTGGATGGACGAAGGTTTTACCAGTTATGCAGAAGATTTGGTTACGAAAGATTATACTGCTTTCAGGCGTAAAAATATGGCTGCGAGCAATCCAACAGATCCCCGTTTGGCTGTTTTGGATTCTGTTTTGAACGCACAACCGCACGAATCGGCTTACAAAAGTTACTTTGCCTTGGTAAAGCTGGGCTTGCAGGAACCTTTGACCACGCACGCCGACCATTTTGAAACCAATGCCGCTTACAGTATTTCTTCTTATTCCAAAGGGGAAGTATTTTTAGAGCAGTTGGGCTATATTACCGGTGCCAAAACGCGCGACCAGATTTTGCTGCAATATTACCGTGAGTGGCACATGAAACACCCTAACGCCAACGATTTTATCCGCGTAGCCGAAAAGGTGAGCAATATGAAACTGGACTGGTACAAAGAATATTGGATCAATACGACCAAAACGATTGATTACGGTATTGACAGCGTTTGGCAAGAAGGCAGCAAAACCAAGATCAGGTTGATTAACCATGGCAAAATGCCGATGCCGATTGATTTGCAGTTAACATTTAAAAACGGCAAAAAAGCGTTGCATTATATTCCGATGTATTTGATGTTTGGCGAAAAAGCTGCCGAAAATTCTGTTCCGCGTGTGGTAGAACAAGCTTGGAAATGGACAAACCCAACTTACACTATCGAGTTGAATGGCAAGTTGGCGGATTTGGAGTGGATTGAAATTGACCCGACACACCGTTTGGCAGATGTGAACGAAAAGGACAATTTTTTGGAACTGAGGTAAAAGCTGATTAAGCTTTAGGGCTTTTGATGCTCAACAATTTTCCCTTCACCAATTTTTACCCGATAAAAGAAGCATCATTCAATTTTTAACTGTTAATCAACCCTAAAACGATCATTAAAAAAAGGATCAAAAACACAATGTTGACACTAATTGGCTGTGTTTGTTTATGTTCGATATTCATTTGGCAATGTTTTAAATACAACAATTATTCTCTTTGTAAGAGAAGTACATATTCATTTGCAAAAGTTGCACCACAATAAAGCAAACGAATTGAAAAATAAGAAAAAACAGGTTTGTAAAGCACAGAATAAAGCTTTTCTTTTAGTAACAAAGCGAATACAATTGAAAGCCAGCTTCTAATGCTTCTTTTATTGGCCTAAAAACTGACTGCTAAACAGTTCAAACGTTGCATTATTTCGCAAACAGTAAAATGATCAATTTCAATTTTCCACTCTCCATTAAAAGCATGGCAATTAGAAGTGTTGTGCTATGAACTATCAACTATGATCCAGTATCCATTTAAAATACAAACTATAACACCTGCTGTCTGTTAAGCTTTTAACTAAACAAACGATATGAAAACCAGTAAAAAAATAATTGCCAAAGCCATTGGTTTAGGCGCAATTGCGGGAATGCGTGCCACCGTTGCGCCTACCGTCCTCAGCTATTTTTTAAACAAACATCCAAGTAAAGCTTTGGCCAAATCAAGCCTTAGCTTTTTACAATCGCCAATTACAGGCGTGATTACCAAAGTGTTAACGGCTGGCGAATTTTTGGGCGATCAAATACCAAACGGGCCAAACCGTATTATTTTTCCGCAAGTGGCAGCGCGTGTTGCTTCCGGCGCTTTGGCTGGCGCAGGTTTGTTCCGGTCTAACAGGGCAGGCATTGCCAAAGGTTTGGTTTTGGGTGGTGCTTCTGCCCTAGCTGTTACTTTTGGCAGCTATTATTTGCGGAAGTATGTAGATAAAAAACTGCACGCCAAAGATTCGGTTGTTGGCGGTTTGGAAGACTTGCTTTCACTGGCTGGCGGCTGGGCTTTGATGAGAAAGTAAACCTAACCCCCGGCCCTTTCCTCGAGGAGAGGGAGGCAATAGCAACGACCTTTCAAAGTTCCTGCCTTTTGATGGAGATTTAGGTTGAGGCCAAAAAAAGGCCGGTAAAAGAAGCATTTGTTGATACTTCTTTTACCGGCTTAATTTTTATTTTAAACTTCTACTTCCTCTCTTCAAGAAGACAAGGAGAAGATTGCGGCGAGGTTATCCCCACAAATTGCTTGGATAAGTTCCGTTGGCCACCAGTTCTGATATTTTTTGCTGAACGACCGGTTTGTCTTCTTTGTAAGTTACGCCAAACCATTGTGCCGAAGTTGGAACCACTTTGAAAGATGCTTTGCCCGATTTAATCAATTCATCGGCTGCTTTTGGCAACAAAAATTCGGATTTCGGATCGGCAGCATTTGCTTCCACAAAAGCTTTAAACATCGGTTCCAACAACCCATAAACAGCCGGAGAAAATCCCCAGAAATTCATGGAAGCACGTGGGTCTTCGTGCAGCGGCGTTTCCACACCGTTTTCTTCGTACACAATTACACCGTCTTTTTCATAAACTTTTAAACGCTCGTTGATCTCCACCAAGTTGTTGTTTTCGTCAACTTTACAAACACCGCGCGAAACAGAACCATTCTCAGACAAAGTTTTATCAATCTGATAGCCCATCAGCGAAAAGTGGTTATCGGTAACTTCTCCGTTCAAAAAAGCCGCCATTTTTTGATAAGCTTCGGCACCGTAAAAATCATCTGCGTTGATTACACAAAATGGTTCCTGAACCTGGTTTTTGGCTTCTAAAACCGCATGTGCCGTTCCCCAAGGTTTTGATCTTTCTATCTCTTTATCAATGCCATAAGGTTTTAGGTTGAAAGTTTGAAACACGTATTCCGTTGCGATCTTACCGTTCAGTTTCGGCTCAAATTTCGACTTAAAACTGTCCACAAATTCTTCGCGGATGATAAAACTGACTTTACCGAAGCCCGCTTTTATGGCATCGTAAATAGAATAATCAATAATGGTTTCGCCGTTCGGGCCAAAACCGTCCACTTGTTTCATGCTTCCGTAACGGCTGGCCATCCCGGCCGCCAGTATTAAAAGGGTTGGTTTCATTGTTTTTTAGGTTGATTTTTTAATAATGATTTTTAGGTGGTAAAAGAAGCATCATACTGTTTTTATCACATAAAAGTTTGGTTGTTATTTAAAATATTTAAAATCCTGTCCGTCCTGGATGTTCAGCAAACTTTGGTAAATCAGGCTGATCACGTTGTCCACATCTTCTTTGTGCACCATTTCTACCGTGGTGTGCATGTAGCGCAGTGGCAACGAAATTAAGGCCGAAGGAACACCGTGGTTGGAATAGGCAAACGCATCGGTATCGGTGCCGGTAGAACGCGAGGAAGCCTGGCGCTGAAATGGAATATTGTTTTTTTCTGCGGACTCGACCAGCAGTTTATTAACGTTGTGCTGAACGGCAGGCGCATAAGAAACAACCGGGCCGCGGCCGCAAGCCAAATCGCCTTGTGTATTTTTGTTGATCATCGGCGTTTGCGTATCATGCGTAACATCGGTGATGATAGCTACATCCGGCTCGATATATTCGGCAATCATTCCTGCGCCTGCCAAACCGATTTCTTCCTGCACGGCATTTACAATGTACAAACCAAAAGGCAGTTTGATGTTGTTTTCTTTCAATTTACGCGCAACTTCGGCAATCATAAAACCACCGACACGGTTATCCAAGGCTCGGCCAACGTAATAGCGGTCGTTCAGCACCATAAATTCATCTTCGTAAGTGATGACACAACCTACGTGCACGCCTAATTTCTCCACTTCATCTTTGGTGGTGCAGCCGCAATCCAGAAAAATATTCTTCAACGTTGGCGCTTCTTCTTTTTCGCCGCCGCTGCGCGTATGGATGGCCGGCCAACCGAATACTGCTTTTACCACCCCTTTTTCAGTGTAAATATTGACGCGTTTGGAAGGCGCAATCTGATGGTCCGAACCGCCGTTACGGATCACATAAATCAACCCATCGCTGGTGATGTAGTTGACGTACCAGGAAATTTCATCGGCATGTGCTTCAATCACCACCCGGTATTCGGCTTCGGGGTTGATGATGCCGACCGCCGTACCGTAATTATCAATGTATTGCGCATCAATATAAGGCTTTAAATATTCCAGCCACATTTGCTGCCCGGCAGCTTCGTAACCGGTTGGCGAGGAATTGTTGATGTATTTTTCTAAAAAAGAAAGTGATTCGGGCGTTACAACGGGAACGTGTACTTTTTCGGGTTTCTCGGTATTTTCGGGCATAAGTTTTTATAAAATCCTTTTAAACGGTTTGTTTAAAAGCAAATATAGTAATCCAACTAAAAAGTGCCGAAAATGTTTAACTGCTGCTGTAATGCTTCTTTTATCGGCACAAAACTGTTAAAGCTGTTTTTTCATTACTGTAAATTCATGCCCGTCTTGCTGCCAGCTTTCCCCAAAAACCTCAAAACCAAAAGCTTTGTAAAAATTTGCTGCGCTTAACCTTGCATTGCACCAAACAGTTTTCAAATTTTCTGCGGAAGCAAGGCCAAGGATAAATTGCATCATTTGCCTGCCGTAGCCTTTGCCTTGTTGTGCTGTCAGCGTTGCTAATTTTCGAAACTGTAAAGCTTCGGCTTTAACAAAAATTGAAACCACTACGGTTAACTCATCGCCAATAAACAAACCGAAATGGCGGCCGGAAGCATCATCGGAAAGTTTTACTTTGTCTATTTCAAATTCAGGATACATTACTTTTTGCCGGATCGGCCAAGTTTCTTCTGCCGGGATAGGTTTGATGATTGCCAACATTTTTCAAGTTCAATTTTATGCCGATAAAAACAGTACCTGCTTTAACCCGAATACCCTTTTAGCAACTCACGGTACTGGTTTAAAACGGTTGACTTGGATATAAAACCAACAAACTTTTCGCCTGCTACAACCGGGAGGTTCCAGTTATTGGTATCGTCAAACTTGCGGATGATGGTGCGCATATCGTCTTGCAGATCAACCAAAACGGGCGGTGCTTTCATCACTTTTTCCACGTCCAGCTCGTCGTACAGTTCGTGGTTAAACATAATGGGGCGGATGTCATCCAAAGTGATAATCCCCACCAAAGTCTCGCCATTTTGCAAAACGGCAATGAAGTTACGATGGCCTTGCCGAACCAGGTCCAGCAGATCTAAAAAAGAAGCGTTGACATCAATGGTTTGGATGTTCTTTTCGATCAAATCCGGCGTATGCAGTAGTGTGAGCAAGTTGCGGTCGTGTTCGTGGGTAAAAATTTGTCCTTCATCCGCCAGCTTTTGCAGATCCGGAGAAATCGGCGAAAAATATTTAGAGATGACAAACGAAATCACCGAAACGATAAACAGCGGGATAAACAGATCGTAACCGGAACTGGATTCGGCAATCAAAAAAACGGCGGTCAAAGGTGCATACATCACGCCGCTCATTACGCCGGCCATGCCAACGATCAACAAATTATTGACCGGCACATTCGGGAAACCCAACTGCACATAAACCGATGCCAGGAAAAAGCCCAGCGTACCGCCGCAAACCAGCGAAGGCGCAAAGTTTCCGCCCGTGCCGCCGCTATAAATGGTAATAGAAGTGGCAAAGGCTTTGAACACACAAACACAGCCCAGAAACAGCAGGATGAACCAGGAATGATAAGGGAAATATTTTAAAAAGCTGACGGAGATTACCGATTGTACCTGTCCGTTAGCCAAACTTTTTACCGTCTGGTAACCTTCGCCAAAAAGCGGCGGCAGCAATACGCAAAGCACGGAAAGCATCACGCCGCCGATAACCGCTTTCTGTATCCGGTTTCTTTTCAGTTTGTGGAAAAAATGCTCTACGTTTTGCGAAACCACCACAAAATACCGCGCATACAAACCGCAGCAAATGCCGAGGATAATGTAATAAGGCATGTTGGTGTAATCGAAGGGATGGCGCGTGCGGAACTGGAACAGCGTTTCTTCGTTTAAAATAATTTTAGACAACAAACTGCCGCAAACCGCAGCCACTACCAAAGGCACAAAATCGGTAAAAACAACACCGGTAAGCAAAATCTCGAACGCAAACATGATACCTGCAATGGGTGCATTAAAAGCCGCAGCAATACCCGCCGAAGCGCCGGCAGCCAACAACAACGTACGTTCGCGGTAATCCAATTTATACGTTTTGGCGAAGTTGGAACCGATGGCCGAACCGGTAACCGCAATGGGGCTTTCCAAACCGGCCGAACCGCCAAAACCAACCGTTAAGGCACTTTGCACAATTTGCGAATACATTTTGGTGGAAGAAACCAGGCTGGAGTTTTGTGCAATTTCGTATAAAATTGCTGGCACGCCCCTCCTTTTTTCCCTGCTAAAAAAAGTAACCGAACTTAAAGTGGCCAGCACAATGCCCAGCACCGGGAAGATGATGTAGTACGCAATTTGTTCTTCAAAATGCACCCGGTTGTGAATCAGGTATTCAATGTAATGCACCAACATCTTCAACAGCACGCCCGCCAAACCCGAACTCAAGCCCACCAAAACCCCCGAAAGCAACAGGAACTGGCTGCGCGAAACGTTGTTGCGGATCCAGGTGAGGATAACTTCGTAGCTTTTGGCTTTGAGGATGCTGTCCTTTTTAAGGCTTTTTAGCAGGCGGATGAATTGGGCGTACTTCTTTTTGCGGGTGTAATTTTGCAATTTAAAACGGGTTGGTTGGGGGCAAAAGTAGGGAAAATAAAAAAGGCGGGGTGGTTTGCCTTATAGGTTTTCACAACGAAATAATTGTTATTGGGATTTGCTTTGATAATTGAACACGTTTTGTGACAGCTAAGAATAACTCCAAATTATAATCGAACGTGGTATTTGAAACTCGTTAGCCAAAACCAAAGTTAATTAATATTTAAAAGCTGATACTTCTTTTATCAGCTAAATTTTGTTCCTTCTACTGAAACTAAAGCAAAATAGTAAAATAAAAGTTGATGAAACTTCCTTCGGCCAGTTTTTGCCAAACTAATGTTGGCTGTAGTGTATCTAATTATGTACTTTTAAAAAAATATCAATTTCTTCTGTAAAGTCGTCTTTTACATTAGGATTTTTATCTATTATTTCAATCAGCATCTTTAAGGAATATTTCAACTTACACTCGTAAACTGAATTTAATTTTTGATTGAACATCTCTCTGAGTTCTTGTGATATTTCTGAAAGTTCAATTCTTTTTCAATTAGTGAGAATGACCTAATAATGAGAAGAATTTGTTTTGCTTGATAAAAAGATTTAAAAGTGAATTTAAAGTCTGAAAGAGAAGAATCTTTATTTAGTTCTTGTATAAAAACATGTAGTCCTTGAATGCCACTATAATTAAATTCCTTTTTTTCTTCACCTTTAATTTGAATAAAATTGAAATAAAAACTCAAAATTTCACTGTCAAGTTGATTAAGCAAAAGGAATATTATGTCACTTTCATTTTTGAGTCTTTGATCAACATTAGATTGTGTCTGCCTTGTTAATGCTAAATAAAGAAGTATTGAAGAAATTATTCCAATTATTGGTGCAGTTATACCTCCAATAGTGCTTCCAATGTTACTTACTGCATTTGTTGTTAAATTAAACTGTTTAATGAATGCGGGTAAGTTGAAAATAAATACTGCTATAAAACAAAGTAAAATAATTATCAAAGCAAAGGTCAGTATTTGTCTGTTATTAGTTTTCATGATTTGATATGTCAAAGCATTACAGCCAACGTTCGAGTATTGCTGCAGTTGGGAAATTTACTAACTGTCTGCTTGGCACTAAAGCTAAATTTATAAAAAAAAGTTGATGTTTTAGAACTACTGCCCAACAGAGTTTTGTCCGCTGGATATAAAGCTTGAATACCCGCTGCTGCTGATTGTTACAAAGTCCGCCCCAATTGCAGCAATGCTTTTGTTGGCTGTAGTGTTATATATCCTTCACTAATCTAAATTCATTTGGATGTTTTTTCATTTTTATTAATGGTATGTTGTTAGACCTTGAATAGTCAATTAATTCTTCTTTTAAACTTGTTTCGTTTAAATCAAATCTTGTCCCTAAATATATTGCCTTTGGTTTGGGCACTGAAATTTTATGTGGGAAGTCGTCCTTTTGTTTAAAAATTGTCAGTCGCCACTCTTGTTCATACTGCCAGTCAGATGATTTAATTAGGCTGGAAGCTATCATTTGCATTGTTGTATATTCTTCAAAAATTTCAATTTTATGAACTTTGTCTCTGTAAATAATTGGTTGAATAAAAGGTCTGATTGAGCCGTCGTCTAAAAAGTCATATTCTACACAAAAGCCTTTATGTTCATTTGAATAATGGCTCCAAAGCAAGAGTGAGTCATTTATTAAACTAAAACTACAAATCCTTAAACGCTTGTTTGTTTCATTTACGATTTCATTCCAACGATTTTGAACTTTTTTGAGTTGTTCTTCAGATGTAAGGTTGTACGGAATGTTATTCAGTTTGCAAATTTTTATGAATTCTTCGTGTGGGCTTTGACTTGTTGTTAAAAGCTTAATGTCTTGTTTTGATAATTTGTGTCCTGTTATTGCTGTATGTGAAATTTTAAACTTTTCTGACCCGTAAAATAATCTTAGACACTTATCGTTGTCAAATTGAATACTACATTCAAATGGGTCGTTTAATGTTGATATTTCAGCAACCCAAATATAATTTTCATAAAGGCTTTCAAGATTGTATTTTGTTAAGCTTCTATATTTAAAAAATGAACTTGGAAAATTGATATCCTTTATTGGAATAGCTTCCTCAATGTTATTGCAAGCCAAATAGTTCCAATATTTTTCTTTCCAGTTTTTGTCCATTTGAAATTTAGAGTGTTTCGGAAACATTACAGCCAACTCGTGTATTGCCCAAACTCGTTGTGCTAAATATCAGTAATTCAAAGGAGTAAAACAAATCTCACTTCCAAACTCCAACCAATCCACCCTGTTTCCCCAAAAAAGGATCAGTACCCGGAACAGGCAACGCCGCAATCCGCTCATCCGCTTTTGGCCGGTCGCCGGGCTGTCCGCGCATGATGTCCCAGCTTCTGCCGTCGGGATACGCGCCAACTACACCGAAGTCATTACTGCTGCCCAAGTTTTTATGGCCAACACCGGCCGGGATCACGATGATGTCTCCTGCGGCAACGTTTACTTTTTGCCCTTTTTCTCCGCCTAAATGCAGCAAGGCCGAACCGCTGTAAATGCCCAAAACTTCATGCGAAGTGCTGTGGTAATGGTGAAAAGGGTAAACGCCGTTGCGCCAGGAGTTT
>CAXTKQ010000017.1:15709-37541 GCA_964244955.1 uncultured Sphingobacteriaceae bacterium
AGTTTGTCCAGTTGTTTTTGGCAAAATGCTGTTCCAACCATTCGGCACCCGAAGAACCATTTTGCGTAAATGCTTTTTGATAATGCAGCAACGGATATTTGCTGTTCGGGATGGTGCCGTCATCTTTAAAATGCAGCAAAGTTGGTTTTGCCGGTTCTGCCATTGCTTTTTTATTAAACATGGTAAAAGAAGATAAACCAAGCAGGGTTAAAAATTGGGTCCGGTTCATGGCTTTGGTGATATAGTAAAGTAATATTTTAGGATGGCCGTTGTTTTTAAACCTCCTGATTTTTTAAATGATATTTTGGAAAGAACTATGCCAAAAAGGCCCTAAAAATTATAAAAACATAATTATATTTGCCGCAGTTAAAACATCGTTATGAAAACTTTAGGCCTTCTTGTTGGATTTATTGGTATCCTGATCCTTGCTTGTACCGTAATTTTAACACCTGCACATTCTTTTAACCCTGCGGATTCTACCAACGGGACTTCGGCCAATGCAGCCCTGTTTTTTGGCGGCCTGATTGTTTTTGGGGCCGGTGTTGTGCTGTACGCAAACTCGATAGAAAAAAAAGTGCACGAAAAAAAGTAACTTGATTTTACCAAATTTTATACGGTAAAAGAAGCATTGGCCTACAACTTCTTCAAATACTCCAAATCATACTGCACGGCGGCCAATGGTGCCATGCTGTATTCTTCCTGTTCTACAAAATAATTTTTCATGCCGGCTTTTTTGGCTTGGGCCAGTAAAGCTTTCAAATCTATGTCGCCTTTGCCAAATTCGGTGCTGTGTTTGGCGGTTTTGTCCATGTCTTTTAAATGCCAAAGCGGGAAACGGCCCGGATATTTGTTAAAATACGTGGTGGCCATCCTGTCCGGAAACAATGAGCCAGCCCAAATCCAGCTCGAACTTTACTTTAGCGGGATCGGTGTGCGTCAGCAAAATATCGTACAAAACCTTGCCGTTTTCCTGCTCAAATTCGTACTCGTGGTTGTGGTAGCCAAAAACCAAGTTGGCTTTGTTAGCCACTTCTGCTGATTTATTAAAAATATCCGCGCAATGCTGGTAGTTGCTCACCGTTTGGCCATTGGAAGGCATGGTCGAACAGATCAAATACGTTTGTCCGGCTTCGGCGGCTTCGTCTACCGTTTTCTGCCAGTCGGTGCCGATGTGGACGTGTCCGCTTAACAAAACCATGCCCAAATCCGAAGCGATCTTTTTCATTTCTTTTGGTTTCAATCCGTAATAACTGCCTTTTTCGCTTCCGGCAGATTCCAGGTTTTTGTAACCGATAACGGCCAGTTTTTTCAAAGTCCCGGCAGCATCTGCAAGCATATCTTTTCGAACTGAATACAATTGCAAACCAATATTTTGGATAGGCATCGAGTTAGCAGGAAAAGAGGCCAGTGCGGCACCGGCAGTTAACACAGCGGTAGTTTTGATAAAATCTCTTCGGGTTTGGGCTTTCATCATCAGGAATTTAAAATGAATTTGGTAAGCTAAGATGCTGTTTTTATGCCGATAAAAACAGTATGGTTTAAAGAAGTTGCGTATTTACTTTTTCCAAGAAGAAAACGGACTTGTAGCCAAATTAGAATTGTAATACTTCGGGTCGAAAGTTACTTCTTCCGCTAAAAAACCAGGCTTTTCAAACAAATCGCTTTCGCTTTTCAATTCGATTTCGGCCACAATCAAGCCTTCGTTTTCGCCTTTAAATTCATCCACTTCAAAAACTTTTCCGGCAACCGGGATGCGGTAACGTGTTTTTGCAGTGCCTTGCAAAGCAAAGCTTTCCAGCAGTTCGTGGCCGTCTTGCAGCGGGATTTCGTATTCGTATTCTTTCCGTGTAAAACCTGTTGTTGCCCCTTTTATGGTGATAAAAGCCTTGCTGCCTGCAATTCGGATGCGGACGGTTTTGCCTTTTTCGTTCACCAGATAACCTTGTTGGTAAGGTGTGCCTTCGGGTTTGGCAAAAGCTTTCCATTTTTCGGGATCCACCAAAAACTTGCGTTCAATTTCTAAGCCCATATTTTTCTTTTTAAACTGCGGTTTCCGGAACAATTTTAACGGCCGTGTCTTCGGCCGTGCTTACTTTTTCGTGAAAACTGGCGGCCAGTTCCAAAATCTCCAGCTCCAACGCCGCGTTGCTGTTTTTTAGGTTGATGATGGCCTGCTTGTCCGGTTGGTCCATGGCCGATAACACTTCCATCGTTAACAAATGGTCGTGCCACTGGCCAATCTTGTCCTGCAACCGGTTGAGGTAATCCGTATTGACCTGCAATTTCCCATACAACGCCTCGGCGCTTGCTTTCTGGTTGTAAATCAGCAGTTTGATGTTTTTGCGTGCCGTGTGCATGGCTTCGTTAAAAGTTGGCGCGGCAAAAAAAGCATCAACCTGGTCCAGTTTATCCTTATAAAAATTGCGGATGGTTTTGCCTTGCAGCTTGTGCAAATTGTTTTGCAACGCAATGTGTGCTTTTTTTAACCGCTTTAAATAACTTTTGCCTTGGCTTTTAAAAGCTTCCGTGCCTTGCTGCAAAATTTGCTGTTGGTGTTGGTCAAAGTTTTCGTCTTCAAGCTGGTGTTTTTCGCCCAGTTGCAGGTTGATGTGCGCGTTGCGGATATCGCCCGCTGCTTTAAATACTGTTTTTACCGGCTTAAATTTGTGCAGCAAACCTTTGTTTTCCGGTTCGCTGGCGTAAAGCGCGAGCAGCGCCTTCAGCTTTTTAACGTGGACACGGAATTGGTGCAGGTCGTCCTGGCTGTTGGTTTCCAAAAAAGTTTTTAAATGGCTTTTCATTCCTTTCCACAGCTTGTCCAACTGTTTCATTGCTATCTTTTTCTTCATACAAAACCTTTTTTGTTCAACTATTGGCAACAATTATATCATCTACAATACAAACGAATTTAATTATTGATTAACTTGATGCTTCTTTTATCAACCTAAATTTCGACTTGCAAAAACTTATCCTCTGCAATTCATATTACACGCCAACGTATTAAACTTCAGCTACTTTATCCAGTCAGTAATTAAGTCCGGATATTACTGCAAATTTGACAACCATGAAATTTTCGATCAGATTTTTAAGTTTCGCCTTTTTAATGGCCGTTTTAAGTTTGTTGTTTTCTTCTTTTTTGGATGAACATATAGCAAGTACTGCTGCTTTTAAATTTCCGTACAAACAAGCACACCTGACCGAACGCCAGGCCGCGGCGCATTTGCTCAACCGTTTTACGTTTGGCGCAACGCCGGGCGGAATTGATGCAGTGGTAAAAACCGGGCCCGAAAAATGGTTTAAACAGCAATTGGAAGCGGATTTGCCAGACGATTCCCTGAACCAGCTTTTAAACCAGTACGATGCGATGAAATTAAGCAACGCTGAAATTGCAGCCATCTACCCAAAAAACGGACAAATTGTACGGATGGCGGTAAAAGACGGTGTGATTAATAAAGATTCCATCAATCAAAATGATAAAAAAGCGTACAAAGATCAAATTGCGGCCTACATGCAGCAAAAAGGCTTGCGGCAGCCGCAGGACCTTTACCGGCAGTTGATCAACCAAAAAATATTGCGCGCCGCTTATACACAAAACCAGTTGCAGGAAGTGCTGACGGATTTTTGGTTCAACCATTTTAATGTTTCGATTACGAAGAATGATTGTGCCGATTTTATCCCGGTTTATGAGCGCGATGCCATCCGGCTAAATGCTTTAGGCAAATTCGATCAACTGCTGCTGGCCACAGCAAAATCCCCGGCGATGTTGTATTATTTAGATAATTTTAGCAGTTCGGGCGTTAATACCAACGCCAACCCGCCGCGGGCAAATATGGCCGCGCGTTTTGCCAATCAGCAAATGCCTGCCGCAGGCGATTCTGCCATGCGCCAAACTCAAAACTTTAACAAAATAAAGCAGGTAAAAAAAGCACAGGGACTGAACGAAAATTACGCCCGCGAAGTGATGGAACTGCACACGCTTGGCGTTGATGGCGGCTACACGCAGCACGATGTTACCGAAGCGGCACGCGTTTTAACCGGTTGGGCCGTTAGACCGATGGGCAATCAAACTGGCAATGCTGCCAAAAAATTGATGGACAAGGTTGGCGAAGATAAATTGGCCGAGCGCGGTTTTGTGCACGATGGCGATTTTCTGTTCAACCCAAACCGGCACGATAACGGTGAAAAAACGGTTTTAGGCAAGCATTTCGGCCCGGACGGCGGCTACGATGAAGGCGTGCAATTGCTGGAAATGCTGGCGCACCATCCTTCCACTGCACAGTTTATCTGCCACAAACTGGCCGTTCGTTTTGTAAGCGATAACCCGCCAAAATCGTTGGTTGATAAAATGGCCAAAACCTTTTTGAAGGAAGACGGCGACATCAAAAAAGTATTGACCACCATGGTTTCTTCGACCGAATTTTGGGGCAAAGATGCCTTGCGCGAAAAAACAAAATCGCCGTTTGAACTGGCTATCAGTTCGGTGCGGAGTTTGGATGCCACCATCAGCCAGCCTTATCAATTGTACAACTGGATTAACAAAATGGGGCAGAAAATGTATTATTACCAGGCGCCAACCGGTTTCCCGGACAAAGGCCAATATTGGATTAACACCGGCGCGTTGCTTAATCGCATGAACTTTGGCTTGGCTTTGGCCGCCAACCGCATTCCCGGAATCCAAGTTGATCTGGCTGCTTTAAACAACCACCACGAACCAGAAAGCGCGCAGGCGGCGTTGGTTACGTACAGCAAACTAATTATGCCCGAACGCGACCTCAGCCAAACCATTAAAAGGCTGACACCGATGCTGGAAGACCCCAACCTCAGCAAAAAAGTGGAAGACGCCACGAGCAAATCTGCTCCTGTAAAACCGGTGGAAGCCACGCAGCAGCAAATGGTTTTTGCCGATGAAGCCAAAAAAAACACCGATAAAAACAGTATGCCGGCCAACAAAACCTATGTGGCCATGCAAAGCCGGCCAAACAACAATTCGATGCTGGCACAGGTAGTTGGCGTAATTGTGGGTTCGCCGGAGTTTCAAAGACGTTAATTTTATTCAATACGCATTTTAATTTTTTCTGATCATGACATCAAGAAGAGGGTTTATCAAAGCAGGCGGACTGGCACTTTTTGGCATCGGTTTTGGCGGCATCCCGGCGTTTGTGGCCGAAGCGGCAGCCAGCGTAAAAAAGCAGGAACTGTACAAAAAGAAAAAAGTGCTGGTCTGCATTTTTCAGCGCGGCGCAATGGATGGCCTGATGGCCGTTACTCCTTTTACCGATACTTTTTTGCAATCCGCACGGCCAACGCTGTTTATGTCTGCAACCAAAAGCAGCAGCAACAAACCGCTGATTGACTTGGACGGCAAGTTCGGCCTGCACCCTTCAATGAACGCTTTTGAACCTTTTTTTAGAGAAAAACGGCTGGCCATTGTGCATGGCATCGGTTCGCCAAACAACACGCGTTCGCATTTTGATGCGCAGGATTATATGGAATCTGGCACGCCGTTTAACAAAGGTACGGCCAGCGGCTGGCTCAATCGCGCAGTTAGTTTGCTGGGCCACGATGCCGCTTCGCCTTTTCAGGGTGTCAGCTTAACTTCGGCCATGCCACGCTCTTTTTATGGCGATCATCCTTCCGTTGCCATCAGCAATTTGCAGGATTTTGCCATCCAAATGCGCGGCAACCCGAACGGTGCTAATTTGGCTGCGCGTAGTTTTGAGGATTTGTACGACCAGACTTCTTCTTCGCTATTAAAACAAACCGGAAAAGAGAGTTTTGATGCGGTAAAAATGCTGCAAAAAACGGATGTCAAAAATTACCAGCCAGCTAATAATGCCGTTTATCCGACCACCGCTTTGGGCAATGCCTTAAAGCAAATTGCGCAATTGGTGAAAATGGATGTGGGCATGGAAGTGGCTTTTGCCGAATCCGGCGGTTGGGACACGCACTTTAACCAGGGAACTGAAAACGGGATTTTTGCCCGGAACGTAAACGATTTAAGCAGCAGCATCATCGCTTTTTGGACCGATTTAGGAACTTACCAGGACGATGTTACCGTAATGACAATGACCGAATTTGGCCGCACCGTACACCAAAACGGAACCGGCGGAACCGATCATGGCCGTGCTTCCTGCAATTTTATTTTGGGAAATGACGTGAACGGCGGCATCATTCACGGCAATATCAAACCGTTGGCCGTTGAAAACCTGGAAGATGGCCGCGACCTGGCCGTTACCACCGATTTTAGAAGTGTTTTTAGCGAAGTGGCCGACAAACATTTAAAAATCAACAACGACCAAATTTTGTTCCCCGATTGGAAAGGCAGCAAAATTGGTGTGATGCGGGTGTAGAATTTTGGGTGGTAAAAACAGTATGTTTTAAATTTGAATATTAAAAGCTTCCTTTAATTTAAACAAAAGTATGTTGGCGTCAATACCTGTATAACCGCCTTGTATATGTGCATATAATCCTTCTTTAAAATCAGATGTATCAATTACTTTTAAAATTTCTTCCTGCAAATAATTGAATAAGTGTGCTGGCGCTTTATCTAATTGACCTTGCAGGTCATCAACATTTTCAAACAGGTACACTAAATCTTCAAAATCTTTACTGGTTCGGTAATCGCCTTTGCCCCGGCCTTTATAAGCTTCCCATTTACTGGCTATAAAATATGGCAATGAAAATATTTTGACTTTTGTTCTTTCATCCAGTTGCGCTGTTACTACATTTTTAAAGCCTTCGGGATACCATTTGTTGCTAAACCCAATAGCGGTATCATTCGTAGGCATCACATCAACAATAATCCCTTGAATTTTGTACCGGCAATAAACGCCCGAATCAGTATCATTTACAAAACCAACAGCACGTAGTTTTTCTTCCAATTGTACAAATCCCGAGTAACTAACTATCTCGATAAGTACATCAACATCTTCAGTTGGCCTAACTTCGCCAGCTAAATCTGCATTTGTTGCATATAAAGAAACCGTTGCACCGCCAACAAAAACAAATGCTTCTTTTAGGTTGGATAAAACTTGTGCAACCGCTTTTAACCTGATAATGTTAATGTGCATATTCCTGTTTAAAAATTTGGGCTAACTTGTTGACTGCAATTTCACGTTCCCGTACTTTTCCAATCCGCAGTGCATCCACCAGTGCCAAAACATCGTACAGCTTTTCGTCTTTTTGCACTGCTAAAACTGCGTTTGGATATAAGGGTTGCACAGCTTGTCCTTTTTTTGTTCCAGCAGCACAAGGCCAAACGTAAACATCTTCGGCAATTAACGCATCTTCAAAAACCGGTGCCGAGTGTGCCGTTGGTATTCCTCTAACTATTGCGCCAACCTGTACCGGAAATACGTATGATAGCCCCTGGCTTAAAAAATCGAGCAAATTTTTTTTGAAAACTGTCCTTTTTGTTGGATCAATTAAACCGGCAATTTTAGAGCGGTTTAAAGATTCAGATATTTCTGAAGTGCTGATGTATAAGCTGTTGGCCAAATCTTTGTTTAACCAGTCATCTGATGTTACCAGTATTTTTAACAACACGACAATATCGTGCGGACGCATTCCATTATGCTGTTTCATTTGACAAAGTTAATACTAATCCTAAATTTGCAAATTGAGGATTATTGTTCGAAGAAATGCCCTAAATAAAGTAAGTAAAGCGCATAGGAAACTACAATATGCACGGGTTTATACATTTTTACCAGCAAAACAGTTGATTTTTACCTGGTAAAAGAAGCATTTGATTTTGACAGTTTTTAAAACACTTTTAGTAAAAAAATTAGTTTAACTACCTTAACAATCTTTAAACATGTTCCTGATTATCCTAAACGCTATTTTTTGCCTGGCTTTTCTCGGTTTTGCTTACGTCAACTTAAACGACCCGGATGCCTGGCTTTGGGTCAGTATTTATTTGGCCGTAACGGTTTGCTGCGGACTTTTTGTTTTCAAATTGTACTATCCAAAAATCTATCTCGGTTTGATTGCTTTTTATTTGATCTATGCCATTATTCTTTTCTTTGAAAAAGATGGCGTTTTGGATTGGATCACAAAATACAAAACGCCAAGTATTGTAGAAACCATGCAGGCCGAAAAACCTTATATCGAAAAAACAAGGGAATTTTTTGGTTTGCTGATTATTACGGCTGCTTTAACAATTGATTATTTGGCCGTGAAATTCTGGCTGTAAATAAATACATCATAAAAGAAGCTTCCCGTTTTTTAGGATGCTTCTTTTATGCCACCTTTTTTGGTGTCAATGTTAATTCAAAGAAATATCGGCTGTCTGTTTTTGCTGATGGCTCCACAATTTGTTAAACATTTCGCCATTTTCCAACAAAAACTCCAACGAGCCTTCTTCTGCAATACGGCCTTTATCCAGCACATAGATGTAATCAAAATGCTGGAGCAAATGCAAACGGTGCAAAGTAGAAATCACGGTTTTGCCTTGAAACTCGTTGAAAAGGTTGAGGTAGATTTCCTGTTCGGTTTTTGGGTCCATGCTGCTGGTGGGCTCGTCCAGCAAAATAATACTGCTGGTTTTGGCCGCCAAAACACCGCGCGCCAAGGCCAAACGCTGTTTTTGTCCGCCCGAAAGGTTGACGCCTTTTTCCTGGATCATGGCATTTACGCCGTCTTCCAGGTTTTCCAGCACGGGCGAAAGCCGCGTAATTTCGGATACTCTTTTTACCTCCTCATTTTCAAAAGGCAAACCCAGCGTAATGTTGTACTCGAAAGTAGCTTCAAAAATTTCGGGTTCCTGCGGAAACAGCGTTACCGAATTACCAATATCGCTGAAGTTTTTTCTGTTATCGCCATCAACCGCCAAAGTCGAATGGATAGTTGGCTCATACAAACCACGCAAAAGGGTAAGCAGCGTACTTTTTCCGCAACCACTTTCGCCAATTAAAGCAATGCGTTGTCCGCGGTGGATATCCAAGTTCATCTCTTTTAAACCATAAGATTTTTTCCAGCCGGGAATCGGACTTAAAAAACCTTGCGCATTTACGTTTACCTGTTCGTTGCTGTTTTTAGGGTGATTATAATTGAGGTTGCGAATGGTTAAGTTCTGCCAATTTTGCGGCAAACGGCTTTCGTTTAAAGCACGGTGTTCTTTTTCGAAAGCACTTTCAATTACTTTTGCGGTTTCTACATCGGTATGGAACTGAACAATTTGGGTGTATTGCTGCGCGAAATCGTTAAAAACGCTGGTAAACTGGTTAACGAAACCTAGCAGCGTAACCAAGCCGCCCAGCATAAAAACCTTGCCCGGCTGATTGTGCTGATACACATAACCCACCACCATCACTACATAAATTAAAGCAACCAGCATTTGCGCGGTAAACCATTTCCATTCGTTGATGACCACGTTCTTTTGAAACGGCGGAAAAACGGCTTGCAATTTTTCCATCAAACCGGTATGAACACGTTTTTCCAGGCGCAAAGTAATTACGGTTACGATGTTGGAAAGGCTGTCGAACAAGTTGGAAGAAACTTTATGTTCAGCCTCGTTTACTTCTTTTAAGGAAGCGATAAAAGGTTTGTCAAACTTCAGGATCACCCAAAAAGTGGCAAAGCCCAAAACGATGGCCACGGCGCCAAACAGCGGCGAAAAATAGAACATTACCAAAAACGAAATCACGAATTTCAGAAGCGATTGCATGTACAAAAAGCCCGACTGAAAGAAATCGCGCAGCGCGGCATAAGCTTTACGCAAACGGTTGATGGTAGAGCCACTGTGGTGGTCTTTGTGCCAGCCAATAGGAAGATGGACCAATTGCTGGTAAAGCTCGTTTAAATAATTTTGGGAGATTTTGAAAGCCAATTTGCGTTCCTGCACGCGCGCCGGACCGTGAAAAGCCCATTCGGTTAAACGCAGGGCGATAAAACCCAAAGCATACAACCAAACCGAAGAAACAGTATGTAAACCATTTTTTTGAATGGAATTGACAAACCAGCCATAAAAAAACGGGTTTAAAGCAGCCACCAAATTTGCACCGATAAACAAAGCATAGGTAAGCAGGTAAATTTTACGGTCGTTTTTGGCATAGCGCCAAGCGGTAGCTAACAAAGAAAAGTACGGGTTTTGCATAAAAATAGACAAAGGCGGAAGATTGCTTTTGCGCAACGGTTACGGCAACAGGACAGAAAAGATTCGGGAAATAAATAATAGTATGAAGGTTGTTTGAGAAATTAACACAAGAAAAAACCAATGCTTCTTTTAGCCTATAAAAATTGGTGTTGCATCAATTCAAATAAACTCAAATTAAATACTTGCCAATTTTTAGGTGGTAAAAGGAGTATCGAAATATTATCAGGCAAAATCTAAACAAGCTCTAAAAAAAGCCAGCCAAAACCTTTACTTATAACCCGCCGCTTGCAAGTTAAACAACTCGGCGTAGCGGCCGCCTTTGGCCAGCAGTTCTTCGTGGCTGCCGATTTCGGCCATTTCTCCTTTTTCTAAAACCAAAATCCGGTCGGCCATGCGCACGGTAGAAAAACGGTGCGAAATTAAAACGGCAGAGCGGCCTTTGGTCAGTTCGGTAAAACGCTGAAAAACTTCAAACTCGGCACGCGCATCCAAAGCTGAGGTGGGTTCGTCTAAAATCAGCAATTGTGCATCGCGCATATACGCACGCGCAATCGCTACTTTTTGCCATTCGCCGCCAGAAAGTTCTACGCCTTCAAAAAAACGTTTGCCCAGCATTTGCCCATAGCCGCCGGGCAGGCGTTGCGCCAGTTCATCGGCCATGCTTTGTTTAGCGGCACTTTTTATGTGTTCGGCGTTTTCTTTTTGACTGATGTTTCCGGTGGCGATATTTTGCGAAAACGTCATCTGGTAGCGCAGATAATCCTGAAAGATGATGCCGATGTTGAATCGCAAATCGGCCAGGTCATATTCTTTTAAATCGTGTCCGTCCAGCAAAATCCGGCCTTCTGTCGGGTCGTATAATCTTGCCAAAAGTTTTACCAGCGTTGTTTTTCCGGCGCCATTCTCGCCTACCAAAGCTAACTTTTCGCCGGGGTTTAGGGTGAAAGACAAATGCCGGTTTGCCCAACGTTCGGAATGGATGTATCGAAAACCAACATCTTCAAAAGTAAAACCCTGGCGGATTGGGTTTGGAAATGGGCGTGGGTTTTTAGCCGGATGAATTTTAGGCTGGATTTCGAAGAACTCAAAAAAATCGCGGAGATAAATGGCACCTTGCGAAACGGTGGTAAAACGCGTGAGAATACTTTCGAGCAAAGAACGCAACTGCCGGAAAGAACCGGCCAAAAAAGTGAGCTCGCCCAGAGAAATGCTACCGGTTATCGTTCGCGCAATGATAAAAACATAAGCGCTGTAATAACCGATGCTGCCCAACATGGCAAACAGCGTTCCCCAAACCGAACGCTGAACGACGATGCTTCGGTTATCCTTGTAAAACTTGTCCGACAATTGCTTAAACCGCTCGATGATAAAAGCCGACAAATCAAAAATCTTGACTTCTTTGGCTGTTTCATCGCTTGCACCAAGATAACGCAAATAATCCAGTTCGCGGCGTTGCGGCGTTTGGCTTCGGGTAAGCGCGTAAGTTTGATCGTTGAAATAGGATTCGCCCAAAAACGCAGGCAAAATGGCGACCAGCAAAAGCAGGATCAGCCAGGGATTGAAGGCCATTAATCCAACGGCCAAAAAGCCCATCGTAATCAAATCCTGCACCTGGCTCATCACCTGCGAAAGCAAAACCGTACGGCCAACGGTTTGCTGGCGGGCGCGTTCCAGTTTATCGTAAAAAACGGCATCTTCAAACTGGTCCAAATCCAAAATGGCCGCGTGGTTCATAATTTTGACCGAAGTATGGTTGGAGAACAGATCACCCAGCAAACTATCCATCAACGTAATGGCGCGGCTCAGGCTATCCGTCAAGATGGCCAAGCCAAACTCCAGCGCAACCAATTTCCACAAATAAGTATGCGGCAATCCGCCTTTTGCATGGCTTAATAAAACTACCTGGTCAATGATGAGCTTGCCCACATACAAAATCAGCAGCGGCAAAGCCGACCGCACAAAACGCAGGAGGATATTGGCCAGAGCCATTTTCGGGCTTACTTCCCACACCAGTTTAAAAAATTGCGGCAGGTTGCGCAGTGCGGCCAGGCGTTCTTTAAAGGTTAAAGGCGTAACTTGAGTTGGGGCAGGACGTGGTTTCAATTTCTATTTTTATGTTGTTTAAACTTTTTATTTAAACGGGTTGAAAGCCGTTGATTTTAGTTATTCGAGGCAATGATTCATCAACTATTATCTATCAACACTCTTTTACCCAATTCCAACTTACCAATTTTTATGCGATAAAAGAAGCATGGCCAACAGATATGACTTTCATTATACAGTTATTTGGCCCGATTATTTGATGCGAATTTTTAAACTTCTACCTTTAACCATTGTTATCCCATACATATCATTCTAAAAATTCCCGCTATGATTGAACCGCAAAAAAACCAGTTTGCAAAGGATGCCAACGGCAATCCGGCAAAAAACGAAAACGATACACTTACTACCCGCCAGGGCCATCCGGTTTATGATAGCCAGAACCTGCGCACGATAGGAAACCGAGGGCCGGCAACTTTAGAAAACTATCATTTTCTGGAAAAGTTGTCGCATTTTGACCGTGAGCGCATCCCCGAACGTGTGGTGCATGCGCGCGGTGCCGGTGCGCATGGCATTTTTGAAGCTTACGGAACTGTAGGCAACGAACCTGCTTCAAAATATACACGTGCCCATTTGTTCCAAGAAAAGGGAAGGGAAACGCCTTTGTTTGTCCGTTTTTCATCCGTAATCCATGGCGGCCATTCGCCCGAAACCTTGCGCGACCCGCGTGGTTTTGCCGTAAAATTTTATACCGAAGAAGGCAACTGGGATTTGGTAGGCAACAACTTAAAAGTGTTTTTTATCCGTGATGCCTTAAAATTCCCGGATTTGGTACATGCTTTTAAGCCAGATCCGGTTACTAACCGCCAAGATGGCCAGCGTATTTTTGATTTTATCAGCAATACACCGGAAGCAATGCAAATGATTACCTTTCTGTTTTCGCCCTGGGGAATCCCCGCCAACTATCGGCAAATGCAAGGTTCGGGCGTAAATACGTATAAATGGGTAAATAAAGATGGTGTTGCTGTTTTGGTGAAATACCATTGGGAGCCGCTGCAAGGCATCCGCAATTTAACACAGGAAAAAGCCGAGGAAATCCAGGGCAAAAACTTTAACCACGCCACACAGGATTTGTATGATGCCATCGAAAAAGGCGAGTTTCCGCAATGGGAATTATTTGTGCAGATTTTGAGTGATGACGAACATCCGGAACTGGATTTTGATCCCTTAGACGATACCAAAATCTGGCCGAAAGAGCAGTTTCCATGGCTGCCAGTTGGGAAAATGACGTTGAACCGTAACCCGACAAACTACTTTGCCGAAGTAGAACAAGTTGCTTTCGGAACCGGTGTTTTGGTTGATGGATTGGATTTTTCGGACGATAAAATGCTGCAAGGCCGTACGTTCTCTTATTCGGATACACAGCGTTACCGCGTGGGCAGCAACTACCTGCAATTGCCCATCAACTCGCCTCGTAAAAAAGCAGCAACTAACCAGCGCGACGGACAAATGGCTTACCACCAGGATTTAACACAGGGACTAAACCCGCACGTAAACTACGAACCTTCTACTTTGGGCGGCCTAAACGAAGCACCTAAAAAAGGCAAAAATTACACGCCGCATTACAATGCTGCTTTGATAAGGGAAAAAATCAGCCGTCAAAACAATTTCAGCCAGGCCGGTGATACTTACCGCAATTTTGAGGATTGGGAAAGACAAGATTTGATCAATAACCTGGTGAGCACACTGGCTCCGGTAAAGCAACACATCCAGGAAAAAATGGTTGATCTTTTTATCCAATGCGATGCCGAATACGGCCAGCGTGTTGCCGAAGGTTTGAAAAACTTTAAAGAAACCAACACTACGCCGGGCGGAGACCACACCGAAGCCATGCAAAAAGAAGAAGCGGTAACACAAGCCAAAGAAGAATCTTTAGAAGCTAAAGCTTATTAACAGCTTCTCCAGTTTTTCTGCTTATTAATCACGATACTGTTTTTACCCGGGTAAAAACAGTATCGTTTTTTTGTAACCTATTTTTAGAATTTCAAATTAATCCAATTTTCGTTTATGGAAATTAACTACCAACTCATCAATGCTTCGCGTATGGGCGATATTGCCCAAATTAAAGAACTGCTCAATCAGGGCGCCGATATAAATTTTCAGGACGAGCGCGGCTACACGCCTTTGATCATCGCTAGTTATAACGAACAGTTAGAAGCCGTAAAAATTCTACTCGAAGCCAAAGCAAACGTAAACGCACAGGATTTTGGCGGGAACACGGCGTTGATGGGTGTTTGCTTTAAAGGTTATCCCGAAATTGCCGAATTGCTGATCGCCAACGGTGCCGACCTTAACCTGCAACACGGCAATGGCGGAACAGCCTTGATGTTTGCCGCTATGTTTGGCCGGAACAAGTTGGTAAAACTCGTATTGGAACATGGGGCCGATAAATCCATCACCGAAAGCCGCGGCTTAACTGCTGCCGACCTGGCCGTGCAACAAGGTAATGTAGAGGCTTTGGAATTGATGGAGCAGTATTGAAAAGGCTTCCGTTTTTTGATTAACTGTTATAGTTGTAAGGAGTTAATTAGGTTTTGTACGGTTGATGAAAAGGAAGAATTTTTAGGCGATAAAAGAAGCATGGCTTGATTAAACAAAAGCCGCAACAACCAGATGATTGTTGCGGCTTTTTAAATTAGATACAAAGCTTATTTGTGTTGGATGATAACTTGCTTTTCGATCAGCTCTTTACCGTCTTTTATATGCAAAAAGTAATTGCCGTTTTGAATATCGGCTGTGTTTAAAACCACACCTTTGCCGTTTGCGCTTTTTCCTGATTTTAAAACCTTGCCTTTATCGTTGTACAGTTCTACACTAAAACTATTTAGGGTTTTACTTTGCATACTGGCATCAGAGGTTGCAGCGGGGTTAGAACTGTTGGAAGCTGATTGGTAATCAACTGTCATTTGCTGATCTGCCGGGTTCGGGTAGGAGGCTATCCTGCTGCCGGTGCCACAAGGGCTGTAAATGGTTACGCCATTTGGGGCAGATGTATTGCCGCAAGGGTCTGTAAAGGTTACATTGGCACCGCCGCCGCCATGGACAGTAGCAATTGTACTTTGTGCATTGGCATTTTGGAAAGTAATAGTACTGCCTGATGAAAGGTTACTTGCCGTCCAATGCCAGTTGTTTGCATTTGGGTTACTTGGCGTGGCTTGTATAAGCCAGTCTTGGTAACCGCCGCTACGGCAAGAGCCGCTCATGGTGGCAGAAATGGAAGTTACGGTTGGGGAGGTATTAACATTCACGGGATATGAAACAGTTACGTTGCCACAGGCAGTTGGGATAACAGCCGAAAGACTAATTGCACCATTGCCCGCAGGTGTCAAAGTTGCAACATTGTTGGATACGGTAATATTAGCAAGGTTGGAAGGGCTTGCTGTCCAAGTAATATTGCCGGTTGATGTGCCATTAACTGTATAATTCTGTGAATTACAAATACTGTTTGATCCTGTAATTGCATATTTGGTAGAAATTACTGGTGCTTGTGGATTTTGGTCGATTTCATTAGTAAGCCATAGGGCACTACAAGCAGTCAGAGATACATGGTCTTCGTTAGCATTTGGTGTAAAGTAACTATCAAAAGGTGTTTCTGTAGAAGCTACTAAATTTCTGTTACTAAAATCTTCGCCAAAATTAGAACCATTTGTTACTGCAAGAGAGCTTTTAGCAGGTATAAAAGAATGTGTGGGTAAAAGAGTAAAAATTGTAGGTTTAAAAAATGGTTTTATAAAACTAGGAAAACCCTCTTTAAATCCATCTGCTATTTGTTGTTGTGCATTGTAATAGCCGCCCATTGAATTATCAAGACCAATTGAATTACTATATGTTGTAGCATAACGGGTTCGTTTTACAAGCCATCCAAGTAGCTCACCATGAAACACCTGGGTTCTTCCATTATATCCAGGTGTGTACCATGCCTGTGCGTCAATAGTTTTAGTTAACTCTATGTTTACACCTGCCGCTTGTGCTATACTTTTAACAATCTTCATAACTAACGACTTAAAAGGTATAAAGTATACACCTACACCAACAATTACCCTGGTAAGAATTGTTGGCTGAACACCTAAGTGAAGATCCATAGCTCCAAAACTCCCCAATTGTGTACCGTTGCCAGCCCCATTTATCAAAGCAATTTTTCTTAACTGCGTTGGGAAACCTAAGCTGTTCAACTCTTGCATAAAATTATTGCGTGTCCAATATGGTGCAGGAGATTCAGTATTAGATAAGTAATGGTGTAACAGCATCTCTTTTGCTGCGGCTGTATTGATATTTAGGTTCAATTTATCTTTTGCAGGCGTTAGATGCAGTGCGTTCCCTAAATAATCCAGCACCCATTGATCGCCAATAGGAATGTTCGCACCTAAATGTGGTGAATCAAAAGAAACCCAAAGGCGGGTATTATGAGGCATATTGTTTTGTTCCATATAAGCTAAAGCATATCGGCTAATCAAACCGCCCATACTCGGGCCAACAACGACAAGTTTTTCTGTACTCCCATTGTCCTGCAAAGTTTTATTAACTTTCTGAATAAGTTTAATCAACGTAAAGGCATTGCGCTGAATATAATCTGAACCACCATCGATGTGTGTTCCGTTAAAGGAATAATCAGGATAGTCCATAAATATAATGTCATACCCTTTGGCCAGCATCTCTTCTCCAAAATGATTAGCTTGACCATTATAATAAAGATGGCTGTATAAATATGGCAACTTATGTTGGCTTCCAGGATCAAAACCATCTAAAATGATAATAGGTTTCCTTAATACCCTGTCACAATTATTTGTATGATAAATAATTGTAGCCTGTCCTTGGCCAATTATTGGAGAACCTTCATTTTCATAACCCTGATAAGAAATATCTGAAATGATAGTAGGCAAAACTTCTGGTGCAGCAAACCCATTACATGGTGGGGGTGAACCACCCAATGTTTGAACGCCTCCTTGCGAACCAGAAAAGGAAGAAGGGCTTACATAAACAGAGCTATAGGTTTCAACCTGTTGTCCGTTTGTGTAGTTGATATAATAATGAATTGCTTTGAAACCTCCTGATGAATAATCCTGATGAATAATTTATACTGATGCCTTGCCCTAAACTAAGCTGATGTAAACCACTGCCGTCTGCAAAATCAACATTAACGTTTGCTATAGCATTTCCCGTATTGTTTAAATATAAAGATGATGAAAGTTCAAAATATGGTGTACTGGTTGTAATACTGTCAGCTAACACAGCACCTAAACTCAATAACCTTTCAATGTATGGCGAACTCGTTCTATTTGGTACGTCATATAATAACAAGCCGCTATTATATATTAAATTATGTTCTACAGCCATAGTATCCAGATAATTAAACCTATAGTTGAGAATACCTATTGGGTAAATACCATTATTTATTTCAGCTGAAATTTGCTGATTAAAATTATCAGGTGTTATCATTCCTCCATTTGAGTATGCTGCATCATAAAGCTCGCTATACCCTTGTTTAAAATGGGAATAGGAGGAAGTGTCAGCATAATTTTGATTGAAAATTGCCAATGATGCAAATGGAAAAACACGGTCATACAAAATGCCGGTAGTAACACCGGATTTATTTAAATTAACTAAACAACTATCAGCAGTTTGTGTGTAGTTTTTAGGGGTCTGTGCTTTAACGGTTAAGCTAACAAAAACAACTAAAAAAAGTAGTAATTTTTTCATATCCTTTAGTTTTTAATTTTTCATATCAAACCTGCCTTCTGTAACAGTTATAATATCGTTACTATTTGTTCTATTTACTGCTGTAAAAGAAAAAGTCCCGGATATTATATGTTGGGTATAATCAATGTGTGTAAAGTTTATTGTTGCATTATTTGGGTCGTAACTTGTATAGTACCCATTATTATGATCGATCGAACCATAGCCGATAGGGTAAATACCTTCAGATATATTAGGACCAATAATAATTCCTATTGTGTAATTATCATTATTATTATAGACTACTGCTTCTACACTAAATTCATATCTTCCGGGTATACCCCCAAGGCCACCAGTAAGGCCAGGAGAAAAAAGGCTTGTTTTTGCCACGTAAACCTTTCCATTTATTTTACAGGAAAAAGTATTGGCACCAGTTTGGGTAGGTTTTGTCAGTTTTTCTTTGTTACAAGAAACTAGCAATGGCAAAAAAAGCAGAAACAGGGAAAGACATTTAAGCGGTTTGCTAAACAGGTAAGACAGTGTTTTCATAAGCATTTTTTATAAAACTATGAGCAACAACAACAAGAATATATGTTTTTATACGGTAGAAGTAGCAGGTGGCTTTTGGTAATTTTAGGCGATTGCAAAAGCTTTATTTAGGTATAACAGTGTTCTACGATAAAGATATTAGCTTTGTTTTACAATTGCAATTTTATTTAGGTTAAAAAATTGTTAAGTAAACCCTTGTACCTTTTTGAAATTAGGCAACTCCTAATTTTTGCCCGATAAAAGAAGCATCAACAAAAAAGGCAGGCCAAAAATGGCTTGCCTTAACTTTTTAAAATAGGATTAGGAAATTTAAATATCAATGGCTGTGATTAGCGTTCATTTAACCCAAAAGTTTAAACAAAGGAGACGGCTTCCCGCCTCCTTTTGAATCAAATCAAAAATTAAAACTGCCTGGTTTTTATGATCGGATTATTGGTTTAAAATTTTGAATATCTTTTTTGTGGGAAAGCCGTAGCTGCTGTTACATATTTACATAAGTCAGTTTGGCCGTGTTGGTGGTGGTCACGTCCGGGTTCTCTGGGGCATAGTAGGCAGAAAAAGTCAGGATGTCGGTTTGTTTTAAAAGGCCATTCATTACGCTTGTTGCAGTTGTGGCAGTATCAAAAGCTTTTTGATAAGTGAAAGTGCGGACAATGCGTTTTTTTACATAGATGCGGTTGTTTACCAACGTGTCTTTGCTGCTTTGAATGACCACGTTGTTCAAATTATCGTCAACCCAGTTGGTGGCGTTGATGCCTCCTTTGGTTATCGAATGGTAATCATAATCGTTTAGTTTTGTTGCGCCTAAATCTTCTTTCAGGTGTACCTCCCGAAATTTTGCCAAAACACCGGCATCTAAAATCAGCGTTACGTCTTCGTTGTAAAGCATCGTCAACTGGTTGCCATCCACTTTCATTTTTACAATTTGTGCGCCTGTTTTGATGTTTAAAGCGTCGTATTCTGTGGCAACAGGAAGGGAATCGGGGCCAGTGCTGTTTGCTTTTTTGCAACTAATTAGTGCCAGTGCGGCGAAAGCGAACAGCAATAATTTTCTCATGGCAGTTTTTGTTTTTATTGATCCGGTGATGCTTAACCAATAAAAATGCCAGCCGGAAACCACGTTTAGCAATGCTTCTTTTACCACATAAAAATTGGTGCGAAAATTGAAATACAATTTAATTTCACGAAAAAAATCAACCCAAACTTTCTTCCGGCTTCTTTAGGTTTTTGTTTAAGCTGAAGTTTGTTCACCAAAAGAAAATTGAACTTTTAAATCAACCCAAACAGAAAAATAAATAAAAATAAAACGTGCAGCCCGGAAACCAAAACCAAAAGCCAACGGGGAATTTCGGGGAAGAAAACCACTTCAACCAAAACCCCAACATTCCACAACTTGTAGAAACCAGGATAATTAAATGCTGTTTTTACCTGCCTAAAATTCGGCTAAAACCCGGTTAACCATTCCGCACAAAAAACAAAAAGGCAATTTCAAAGTATAGTTAAGCGATGAATAATACCTTTTTTGGCCATTTGGTGCACGAGTTTGACCTACCATTAAAAAGCCCTGTCCTTGTTTTTTCCTTAGTGCTGTTTATCATTTTAATTTCCCCGATTTTATTGGGGAAGATCAAAATCCCAAGCATCATCGGCCTGATTATTTCGGGCATTTTGGTCGGCCCTTTTGGTTTCCACATCCTCGAAAAAACCTCGGCTGTTGACCTTTTTTCTACCATCGGCCTGCTGTACATCATGTTTATTGCCGGTTTGGAGCTGGACCTCAACAACTTCAAAAAAAAGAAACATAAAAGCTACGCCTTTGGCTTTCTCACCTTTACCATCCCGATATTGATCGGTTTCCCGGTTTGCCATTACCTGCTTGGCTATTCGGTACTTACTTCGGTGCTTACGGCCAGCATGTTTGCCACGCATACGCTAATTGCTTATCCAATCATTACCAAATTCGGCATTTCTAAAAACGAAGCTGTTGCCATTACGGTTGGCGGCACTATTTTAACCGATACCGTTGTGCTGATTTTGCTGGCCGTAATTATGGGTTTGCATCAAAACCAAATCAACTTTGGGTTCTGGCTGCAATTGGGCGTTTCGCTGGCTATTTTTACGGCCATTATGTTTTTGGTGATCCCAAGGGTAGCCAAATGGTTTTTTGTAAAGTTGGAAAGTGAAAAGACATCGCATTATGTTTTTGTGCTTTCCGTTGTTTTTTTCGCGGCTTTTTTGGCGCAGGTTGCCGGCGTCGAACCGATAATCGGTGCGTTTTTGGCGGGATTGGCCTTAAACCGATTGATCCCGCATACTTCGATGTTGATGAACCGGATCGAGTTTGTGGGCAATGCTATTTTTATCCCCTTCTTTTTGATCAGTGTTGGGATGTTGGTGAACGTACGTGTGCTTTTTAACGGGCCGATGGCTTTGATCGTGGCTGTATCGTTAACCGCCGTTTCGCTTTGCGGAAAATGGATTGCTTCTTTTATCACCCAAAAATTGTTCAAATACTCAAACGAACAAAGGCAGCTAATTTTTGGACTGAGCAGTGCACACGCAGCCGCCACACTGGCCATTATTTTGGTTGGGTATAAAGCGGGCATTATTGATGCCAATATTTTAAACGGAACAATTATCCTGATCTTGTTTACCTGCGTGGTGGCTTCTTTGGTAACCGAAAATGCCAGCCGGAAAATTATTTTGGCAGAAGAAACGGAAGGCCAATTGCCCGAAACGCACGAAACCGACCAGGAAACAATTTTGATCCCGATTGCTGATTTTGGCAACCTGGAAACCATGTTGGATTTGGCCATTTTGCTGAAAGACAAAACTTCGGTACACCCGCTCTATTTGTTATCGGTTGTGCCGAATGACCATGACGCGGAAATCAACCTCAAAAAAGCACATAAAAAGCTGGGCGAAACGGTAAAATATGCTTCGGGAACTGAAACCGGGATTGAAGTGATTGCAACGATTGATTACAATATTGCCAGCGGTTTGATTCGCACTTCTAAAGAAAAAATGGCCAACCTTATTTTGACTGGCTGGCCGCGAAAAGTACGTTTAATCGAAAAACTAATGGTGAACAAAACGGCTTCGGTGATCGAAAAAACGGATAAAACCATTTTTGTTTGTTACCTGCACCAACCTTTGATTGTGCACGACCGGCTGGTTTTGGTTTGTCCGCCGAAAGCAGAATTTGAAAGCGGGTTTAGCTTGTGGCTTTCAAAAATCTGCAGTTTAAGCAGCGAGTTGAGCCTGGAGGTTAAATGTTTTTGTACTGAAAAAACAGAAGCCCACATCCGGCAATATTTGGAAACCCGAAAGCTGAGCCTTACTTTTTTGTATGACCCTACTGCTGCTTGGGACAAACCGCAACTGCTGGCAAACGAGATTAGGGACACCGATTTGTTG
>CAXTKQ010000018.1:0-25925 GCA_964244955.1 uncultured Sphingobacteriaceae bacterium
GCGGGAAGTGAAAGTTACACGCGTGGTCTCGGTAATTGATTGCGGCCGGATCATTATCCATCGAACCGCGCACAGCCAGGCTTTGGGTTCAATTGTTTGGGGAATTGGCATTGCGCTGATGGAAGAAGGCATCATTGACCATAACTTTGGCCGTTACGTCAACAATAATTTAACCGATTACCATGTTCCGGTTAATGCCGATGTGCCGAATATTGAAATCCATTTCATTGAAAAACCGGATGATATTGCTACGCCCATCGGCACAAAAGGTTTGGGCGAAATTGCTTTGATTGGTTTTTCGGCAGCGGTTGCCAATGCGGTTTTTCATGCCACCGGCAAGCGCATCCGTCAATTGCCCATTACTTTAGACAAGCTGTTCTAAAAAAATCAATACTGTTTTTACCGGGCAAAATTTAGTTTACCGGGCCGAAAGCCATTTCTCCTGCTCGTCAATCTGCGCCCCGATTTCTTGGATTTGCGAATCGTGCAGCCACTGGCCTTTTTGGCAAATCCAACCCGATCCGGTTTTGTTTAGCTCTAAGCTGAACAAAACTTGGCAGCCTTTAAACTGGTAAGTTTGGTGGTTTTCAGTACTTACCGTTCCGTAAATGCGGCCTAACGTTGGGCTGGTAAAATAAACTTCCATGCTGTTGCTTTTTGTACGGCTGTTGCATTTTCGATACCAAATTCCGCAGGCATTGCTGCTTTACGGCCAAATGCTTCTTTTACCATGCTTTTTTTAGTGTTGGCTTTCAAAAATTCTTTTTGCTGAGGTAGCTTCAAACCAAAGCTTGTAGAAATACTTGCACACTTATTTTCTCAAGTTGAGGAATTGGGAACCGAGGAAATGCTTCTTTTACAACCTAAATTTTTATGCCGTAAAAGAAGCATGCACATTTACTTTACCACAATAATTTTTTTGGTGAGCATATTTTTCCCGCTGATTAAACGAAGCATGTACATCCCGCTTTTTAACGATTGCGCATCCAAACTAACCGAAGTTTCTGCGTTTGCCGCGGTTACGCTGGTAAACACTTTACGGATAAACTGGCCTTTTGCATCGTACAAAACCACGTCGGTCTGGCCGCTTTCTTTTAGCATAAAACTAATGCTGGCTTGTTGTGCAACCGGGTTTGGATAAACAAATAAACCGGTTTTTGCCGCAGTTGTTAAAGGTTCGGTGATGCTGATGGCCGCTTGCGAAGCCACACTGTTAAAGCTTGAAGCCATGGCAGATGTGCTTAGTTTATCGCCAACAAAAGGCGAAAGATATTTTCCCGGCAACGGAGATTCTACCTTTCCGTTTGGCAATTGCCATTGCACGGCCAAATTATCGCCGCCGCCGCCTTCTTTCTGGATGGCTTCGATATAATATTTTTGCCCGGCTTTTAAGGTTATCACTGCCGATTGTTGCGATGCAAACTTGCTCCACTCGCGGCTATTGGTCCAGCTTAACAAATTGGCAATCCGCACTTTATTGGCCGGGTTGTCATCGGTAGAAATGTACAGTTCGGCGGCATCATCACCGGCAATCCAAAAAGTATAATTGCCATCGGTTGGCGCGCAAATGTAACCGCGGATGCGCGAAGCATAATTATCGCCGATGTTTGACGGGCCTTCAAGCCGTTAACTGGGAAGTTGAGGTTGGCGAAGTTTGCTGCGGAAAATCAGAAATATTGTTGCCGGGAACGTTGTCCCATTCTTCGCGCAAAATCGTTCCGGTAGCCGAACAAGTTGTTGTAGCCGACGTTACCGTAAAACTTTGGTTTACTGTATTTGCAGCGTTAAAAGAAGCATTCCCAGCTTGTGCCGCCGCAATGGTTACGGTGCCGGCACCGGTAATAGAAACCGTGTTTCCGGAAATGGTAGCCGGACCGGAAACCACGCTGAGACTAACCGGCAAACCGGAAGATGCCGAAGCAGCAAGGGTAAAAGAAGCATCGCTAATGGTTTTGTTTGTCAATGCCGCAAAGCTGATGGTTTGATCGGCTGCGGTAGGAACATAAGGCGCAATGTGGTTTCCGGCGATTGGCGTTTCCATTGACCCGTCGGGCTGCTGCCATTGTACCGATAAATGATCACCGCCGCCGCCTTCTTTCTGCAAAGCTTCTACGTAATATTTTTGCCCGGCCTGTAAGGTTATTTGTGCCGATTTTTGCGAAGGGTATTTTCCCCACTCACGGAAATTCGTCCAGCCATCCACATTCGCGATGCGTACTTTGTTAGAAGGATTGCTATCAGTAGAAAGCCAAAGTTCGCCGGCATCGTCTGTAGCCAGCCAAAAAGTATAAGTTCCGGTTTGCGAGGGGCAAATGTAGCCGCGGATACGCGAGCCGTAGTTATCAGCCACGTTTAACGGGCCTTCAAAAGAAGTGATTTGAGCGGAAGAATTTGGTTTGGCCTGAAGCGGAATATCAGCAATGCCGGTTCCGCCCACGTTGTCCCATTCTTCGCGCAATAAAGTTCCGGTCCCTACGGCCGCAATCGTTTTTGCGGTATCAACATAAGGCGAAAGATGGCTTCCGGCAATCGGTGTTTCCATCGTTGCGTCCGGCAGTTGCCACTGTACCGAAAGGTTGTCGTCGCCGCCGCCTTCTTTTTGCAAAGCTTCTAAGTAATATTTTTGCCCAGCCTGCAAAGTTATTTGTACCGATTTTTGGGAAGGGTATTTCCCCCACTCGCGGAAGTTTGTCCAGCCGTCAACATTGGCAATCCTTACTTTATTAGCCGGTTTGTCATCGGTAGAAAGCCAAAGTTCGCCTGCATCATCCGTAGCCAGCCAAAAAGTGTAAGTTCCTGTTTGTGGCGGGCAAATGTAACCTCGGATACGCGAACCGTAGTTATCGGCCACATTTAAAGGGCCTTCAAAAGCCGTTAGCTGACTGGTAGAAGTTGGTTTAGCTTGAAGCGGAATGTTTGAAATGCTGGTTCCGCCAATGTTGTCCCATTCTTCGCGCAAAATTGTACCGGTTGCCTGACAGGTAGCAATAATGGAAACCGGAGCGTTGTTAGCTGCTGTTGTTGCGGCCAAATCGGTAACCAAAATAAGGGAAGAAAAAGGGTTAAGTTTAACTGTTCCGGTGTAGCTTTTTCCAGATGCATCAAAACTTTGCGTACCGGTGGCATAGCTTTGGGCAGAACTGGTTGTATTATTCAGAAAGCTGATGTACTGATCGGGATTGGCCGCCGTCGTTTCTACCTGTTCCAGTTTGATGTTGTCCAAATAAACCGGAGAAGTTTGCTCGGGCACATCAAAAACAATACTGGCGTTGCTTTCAGTGGCTGTTGCGGTAAACAAAAACTCTTTTTCGGCGCGTGTATTCAAAATGGTGGCTGCTTTCCTTGCAGAAAGATCAGCGTAGCCGCCTGTACTTTGGCGCAAATAAGTGGTGATGGCTTTGTTGGTATTACCGCCAATCATGCTAAATTTTAAACGGTACTGTTTGCCTCCAGTAACCGCTCCGATCCCAATAATCACCGAACCGTAATTGCTGCTGTTTGTGGCAGAAGAAAAAGTTATTTTGAGTGCGCCTCCGTCTAATGTGCCGTTGTCCCAGCCTGTTTGTATATTATTTGCCGAAGCATAAGCATACAACCCACCAACGTTGCTGTCAAAAGTGCTATTGCCAAATTGGTTGGCCGCAACTACTTTATTGACCATATAAGTTGGAACCGTGTGCAAAGATTTTGTTGAATTGGCATCTTTGCCGTATAAGGCTTTCCAGCTTTCCAAACTTAACAAGTTATAACTATACGTGCCGTTTACCTGCTGTAAAACACCGATTGAAAGGTCATTGTCTTGTGGGCGGTAGTAATTATTGTTGTCAAAAGTACCGAAGTTGGCAATATCATTGTCCTTCGTTTTGTACTCTGCCGAAAGTTGGGTGGCCAGTTTGGCAAAAAGCACATTGCCGGTAACTGTACAATTATAGATGGGCTTATCGGCAGCTACATTATCATGCTCCATGTACAACTGGGTGGCGTTGTTGTAAAGCGTATTTTGCCTGATGGCAATATCATGCGCATTATGTATGTAAACGCCATAAGTAGCACAGTTGGCCACTGTATTGCCAGAAATTTCAACCTGGGCGGCATTATCATCTATATAAATCCCGTGGGCAAAACGTTTGTTTGGCCCGTCTGTACCGCCAGGTGCGCCTACGCCGTTTAGCACGGTATTTCCGGTGATTACCCTGCCCGAATTAGTTGGCGCGTTACTGCCGTTGTTCCAAGTATAAATGCCGCCGCCGTCGTCTTTGGTTAAAGTAAAATTGCTGATAACGTTGTTTTTGATGGTAACATTATTGCCGCTAAAATTAAGCGGGATATAACCGGTGCTGTCAATCGTGTTATTTGTAACCAGGTTGTTATCGCCGCTAATCGTGATGGCTTCATACGTGCCGTCGCCGCCCTCGCCCATGCCGGCAAAAGTCCCTGTGTTTTTAACCTGGTTGTTCCTTAAAACAGCGTTGGTACAGTTGTTCAGGCTGAGCGCGTTATTCCCCGTATGGGAAATGATGGTATTTTCGACAGTCAGGCCGTTCGAATTGTTTACCTCAATACCGTTTTTCCCCGAAAACAAAACACTGCAATTGTTTAGGCGAATACTTTGAGAAGAGTTGACCGACAAAGCACTTACCGTAGCGCCGGTAAAATTCAGGCTATCAAATGTAACATTGTTTTGGTTCGTTAACTGCACTAAAGTTTCTGTTATGCCTGCCTTAATTTGATAACTGCCGGGATTTGCGCCTCCCGTAAAAATGTCCAGTTTCTGGCCGTTGGGCTGGTAATACCATTCGCCCAAAGTATCTAATGTTGAAGGATGGTTCTGGATAAAATAACCGTGGCCTTGCGCCGCGCCATAACCAGACTGCGACGAATAGTTGATGGTATTGCCCGATTGGGAACTAATCTGGTTTCGGTCAATCACCCAGCGGGTTTTTCGGATCACGACCTGGCCGCCCGTCCAGTTTTGCGCAGAAAGTTTGCTGTCTGTAATCGAACTGTTGCCGTTATAACTTTGGTAATACAAATAGCCCTGGTTTGCCGCCGATGCGTTTGGATACCGGCCAACCGCTTTGGCAGCACCGTTCATAGTTACGGTGTTCACGTAAGAAAGCCCGGCCGGAACGGTAGTTTCCCAAACCCCGTTGCCTTTTTGCTGCCAGTTTGTAAGCTGTACAAAACCAGTCAACTCGGGCATGGCACCATCGCCATAAGCACCAAAAAC
Source organism: uncultured Sphingobacteriaceae bacterium (assembly GCA_964244955.1). GTDB lineage: Bacteria > Bacteroidota > Bacteroidia > Sphingobacteriales > Sphingobacteriaceae > Mucilaginibacter_A. Next base: position 5,231 of record CAXTKQ010000018.1, read on the forward strand.
AACCGGGTTGCCGGCAGAGCCGGATACGGTTACGGTTAGTGTTCCCGAAAAAACATCGCCCCGCTTAAACAACACCTGGTCGCCTGCTTGTAAATTGCCCATGATGGCATTTACTTTTGCCAGCGTTTTCCAGGGCGTTGCCAGGTTTTTTGCGTCCGCCAAAGAACGGTTATCATCTCCTTGTGTAGAAGAAACATAATAAGTGGCAGCGTAAAGCGGCGAATTTATGATGGATAAAAACAGTATGAAGAATACGGGCAGGAAAAATCGGAAGTAAAAACGGTTCATATAAACAATTACGGTTGAGCAAATAATTTGAAACAACTTTTTTAGTCAGTTATTTCCTGTACGGCAAAAAAAATGTCGGGTTTCAAAAAAACCAGAACCTTTTAAACCAAAATCAATTTGAAAATTAGCCGTTTAAAATTCTTTTTAATCTTTACGATCATTATCCTTTAATTAATTTCTTTATTAGAAAAAAACCGGAAAATTACGGGATAAAATTGAAACCCCTAGCCGGGTTGAGAAATAAAACTTTGATTTTTGCCTGATAAAAGAAGTATTTGATAAACCTGATTGTTTCATTATAAAAAAAGCCTTCCGTTTTTAGGCCAAAAGCTTTTTGAATTGCAGTTTTTTTGAAGAGACGATCTGCAAGCAATATAATTCCTTGCTTTGCTGCACTGGTATTACCAAAAAAATGCAGGTAAAAACAGTATTGAATATTTTAAAAATTGGTTGGCCCGGAAACTAAACATAACTACTTTAGCAAAAACCCTAAACCATGAAAACAAAAATTTTATACTTCCTTCTGGTATCCTTCCTGCTTTTTTCTTTTTCTTTTGATAACCTAAAACCTTCGGCAATCCAATTAAAAGGGACCTGGCAACTGGTATCTGCAACTACAATTACCAAAGGAAAAAGCGTAACGACGGATTACCGCAAAAACGAGCGGATGATCAAGATCATCAACGATACGCATTTTGCTTTTTTAAAGCATTCCCTTCATACAAAAAAAGATTCTTCCAACCATTTTGATGCAGGCGGCGGAACTTATACGTTGAAAGGAAACCAGTACACCGAGCATTTGGAGTATTATGCCGACAAAAACTGGGAAGACAAAACCTTTCATTTCACTGTTGGCCTTAAAAACGACACTTTGACTCAAAAAGGCGTTGAAAAATTGGAAAAAGAAAACATTGACCGGGTGATTATTGAAAAATATGTCCGCTTAAAATAAATGGTTCCAGTATTTCCGATGCTTCTTTTACTGCCTAAAAATTACTTTCATCACTGCTCAGGCTCGAAGTTGATGTCCTTTTCATCGTGAATAAACAAGACACAAACTGCGGCACAAAACATAAAAATACCCGCCAAAACGATGGCATAAATGGCCTGATCGTTAAAAAGGTGTTTTACAATGAGCCCGCCAAACAAACCGTTGATAATTTGCGGCAAGGTGATGAAAAAGTTGAAAATCCCCATGTAAACGCCCATTTTTTGGGCAGGGATAGAGCCTGATAAAATAGCATAAGGCATGGCCAAAATACTTCCCCAGGCCAAGCCAACGCCAACCATAGAAATAAGCAGCAGTTTGGGGTCGTGGATAAAAAAGATGGATATTAAACCAGCACCGCCGGCAATTAAAGAGAAAGCATGTGTTATTTTTCGGCTGGTCATGCGTGCAATAGCAGGCAGAAACAGGGCATAAATTGCCGAAACGCCATTGTAAACGCCAAACAAAATCCCCACCCAATTGCCTGCATCAGCAAATTTAATAGACGAAGTATCCGTTTTTGGCACTTGATAAATGTGTTGCGCAATGGCAGGCGCCGAAAAAACCCACATGGAAAACAAAGCAAACCAGGAAAAAAACTGAACCAAGCCCAACTGACGCATGGTGGAAGGCATGTTTGCAAAATCCTGAAAGATGCTGAGCAGGCCGCCGGACTCTACCTTGGGTTCATTGGCATGGAAAGCGGCATACTCTTCGGGCGGGTATTCTTTGGTAGTGAAAATAGTCCATAAAAGGCTACCAACCAACACAATGGCACCGGTATAAAAAGAAAAAAGCACATTATTGGGGATGTGGTTTTGATCGGCTGTTTTAGAAATACCCAAATATTCAGAAAAAATATAAGGCAACCAGGAACCCATCACCGCGCCGATACCGATCAAAAAAGTTTGTACCGAAAAGCCCAAACCGCGCTGGCTGTCGGGCAGGTTATCGGCAATTAAAGCCCGGAAAGGTTCCATCGCCACATTAAAAGAAGCGTCCATAATCATCAGCATACCGGCGCCAACCAAAATCGGCGGTAAAATAAATGCCATAAAAGAAGCATTGGGCAAAAAGATCAAAGCGGCCGCGGCCAACAAGCCGCCGGTTAAAAAGTAGGGTTTGCGCCGGCCTAAGCTTGTCCAGGTTTTGTCGCTGTAATGCCCGATAATGGGCTGCACGATCATCCCGGTTAAAGGCGCGGCCAGCCAAAAAAGCGACAAATGCTCGACGTCGGCGCCAAAGGTTTGCAAAATGCGCGAAGCATTGCCATTTTGCAAAGCAAAGCCAAACTGGATGCCCAGGAAGCCGAAGTTCATGTTCAATATCTGCCAAAAAGTCAATCTTGGCCGTTGTAAAACTGTTTTCATAAAATATAAATCATTGATAGTTTAGGTTATTTTCCGGGGACGAAGACTCATTTCAGTTCCAGCAACGTTACCGATTTGGCCGGCAAATCAAGTTTGCTGATCGAGCTTAATTGTTCGCCCGTCATTACATTTAAGGCTTTGGTAAAACCATTCGTGCGTTCTGCAAAACGGTCGGTTGTGATCGTTTCGGTTTTATCGCTGCTGTTGCAGGCAACCATTACCGTTTTTCGGCCATCGTACCTGAAATACACGTAAACATTGCCTTGCGGAATGTACTGCATCAGCTTTCCGGTTTGCAGTGCTGAAGTATTTTTTCGGTAATTGGCGAGTTTTTTAACGTAATTAAAAGCTTCATTTTCTTTTTCGGTACGGCCAGCGGCGGTAAATTTGTTCACTTTATCATCTTTCCAGCCTCCCGGAAAATCCAAGCGCACCAAACCATCAGGATTGGAATAATTTTTCATCAAAATTTCATCGCCATAATATAACTGCGGAATGCCGCGCATGGTGAGCAACAATGCCATCCCGGCTTTGTACTTGCTAAAATCTTCGCCAACAACAGAGTAAAAACGGCTCATGTCATGGTTGTCCAGAAAAATTACGTTTCGGGTTGCATCCTGGTACATAAAATCCTGCGCCAAAACGGAGTACAAACGGTTCACGCCATCCGTCCAACCGGGCTTTCCATTTAATGCTTCGTTTATGGCCTCTTTTATTTGCCCGTCGGTAATGCCCGGCAAATGCGTATCGAAACCACGGTTAACAGTATTTCCCTGTGTAAAATAAGCCTGGTTGGCTACCGACCAGACCAAAGTTTCGCCATAAATCGAAAAGTTTAGAAACTCTGCCTTCACTTTTTTTGCCCAATCGGCCATGTAAGCAGCATCGTTATAAGGATAAGTGTCTAAGCGGAAACCATCCAAACCGGCATATTCTATCCACCAAATGTTGTTTTGGGTGAGGTAATTTTGCACGTACGGATTGTTCTCGTTCAAATCAGCCATGCGGATATCAAACCAACCATCCAACATGGTTTTTTTATCGGTAAAAGAAGCATGCGGGTCCATTACCGCCGCATCCCGAAAGTTAGAATTGGTGTATTTTGGCCATTGATGGACCCAGCTTTTCATCGGCATGTCCCGGATCAGCCAAGATTCTGTTCCGATGTGGTTATGCACCAAATCTTTAATCACTTTTAAACCCATCGCATGGCACTTCTCTACATAAGCTTTGTACAATTCATTTGTGCCGAAGCGCGGGTCAATTTTATAATAGTCGGTAACGGCATAACCGTGGTAAGATGCGTGCGGTTCATCGTTTTCGATTTCCGGCGTCATCCAAATTGCGGTAATGCCCAATTCTTTCAGATAATCCAAATGGTTCATCAATCCCTGGATGTCGCCGCCGTGCCGACTGAAAATAGAATCGCGGTGCAAAGCAGTTTCCTGCATGGTTTTAACTACATCATTTGTTGTGTCGCCATTGGAAAACCGATCTGGCATCAGCAAATAAATCAAGTCTTTACTGGTAACGCCTTGTGCGCGGTTGGCAGCCAGGTTTCGGGTTTTCAGTTCGTATTTAAATTGCAAATCTGGTTTGCCGGAAGCAGAAAAAATAATTGGAAAACTGCCGGCTTTGGTTGCCGGTGCAATTTCCAAATCCAAAAATAAATAATTCGGGTTTTCCACTTTATTAACCCGCACCAGCTTTACTCCCGCATAATTTAGTTTTACATTTCGGGCCGCGATATTATCGCCATGCACCAACAATTGTAGTTTCGGGTTTTTCATTCCAACCCACCAAAAAGCTGGGTCAACCCTGGAAATCTCGGCACTATTTTGAAAAGGAATATTTACCGATACTGCTTTAAACGAAACAAGCGGCATCAACGCAAAAAGCAATACAAAAGCTTTCCAGGACTTCATTCAATAACAATTAAAATAAACAGACGCGTAAGCGAATGCTTGTTTAGGTTTCTACCCGGCCCTTTGCCCCTCAAATGGCTGGGCCTGATATTTTTTGGCAACGCAAATAAAGGCAGCCTGCACAGCAATTACTATTAATTTTTTCGGGTTGGAAAAAAAATATCAACTTTTTGAAATGCAACCGACTGATTAACAGTAAATCAATACGAAAAAACTATAAAAAAATTTAAAGCGCTGATACTGTTTTTACCGGGTAAAAATTGGTGAAAGGCTAAATTTCGGAAGTAGTTTACCAAATAAAAACAAAAAAACGGGCTTTATCAGTCCGGTTTATTTTGAAACATCCACTGCCTGGATCGCCATAATCCGTTCCTCAAACGCCTCGCCTTGAATTAAAGATTTCGCTTTCATCCGCATTTTATACACGTAAATGGTTTTTTCTGAATATTCCAAAATTTTGGCGATGGTTGCATTATCGGTAATCCCTAAGCGAACCAGTGCAAAAATCCTTAGGTCTGTCGTCAGCATTTCATGTTCTTTTGGCCAAACCTGGTCTTCTTTCTTAAAAAAGGCATTAAAAGAAGCAATAAAATTGGGGAATATCCTGAGGAAAACCTGGTCAAACGTATGGAACAACGCTTCCCGCTCCTTTTTGATCTGGATGGCATGGATAATTGCCGGGATATCCTCGTACTTTCTAACCGATAATTTCATATCCACCGAACGTTTCAGCTTCTCCAGTTTTAGGATGTAGCCGGAAATCAGGTCGAAAAAGTAACCGATATATTCTTCTTTGATGTGCGTGTCTTCTGTCAGTTTGCGGTTGATCATTTCCAGTTTTGCATTGGTATCGGCAATGATTTTTTCTTTCGCCCGCAAATCTTTCAGCTGTTTAAACAGCTCAACAGAAACCAGGACAAGCAGCAGCGTTAAAACGGTAGTAGAAACCAGGTAGATCAGAAAGCGCGCCTTTTCTTTTTCCGTCAAACTTAAATTTTGCGCTGCGATAATGGGCAAAACTGAACTAATCTGCACCTGCCGTTGCCTGGCACCGTAAAACTCCGCATCGTTCATCGCCTGCTGCATGTACTGGTAAGCGTTTTTTACATCGCCGTTTTTGTACAGGTTTTCGGCAAGCCAGAACAAAGCCAAAGTTTCTTTGGTGGAAGTTTGAATATCGTTAATTACTGCTTTAACCATCATTTCATCCGCTTTTTGCTGCTGGCCGGTGGCAAAATAAGCGTTGCCCAAAGTGGAGGCCACAATGGCAATTTGGTGCTGCGTTAAATGGTGGTGGTTCAACAAGTTTTCAAAACCGGCCTCGGCGTTTTGGTACTTGCCGTTTTTATATTGCTGGTAATTAATGTAGTAATCTTGCTCGTACGAACCTGGTTTGCTCAGCAAAATTACCGAATCTAAATACTTGTTGGCCAAACGGTTGTAGTAAGGCGTATAATGCAAATCGTGGTTAAAAGCGGCAATATCATAATTGGCGCGGGCCAGCAAAGCATAATAATCAAACCGTGAACTGTCGGTTAAAACACGTGGATTTACGGTATGCAAAACCTCGAAAGTTTCCCTGAACATACCTGCCGAAAGCAGGATGAAACCTAATTTTACCTTACTGTCGGCTTCTTTTGCCGGGTCTTTTAACAACCGGCTTAAAACCTGCAATTTATCTGCATAAACAAAAGCCGAATCATACTGGTAGGATTTGTACTGATCGTATAACTGTGTACATAGGTTGAACCGGTTTTGGGGATCGGACGAAGAAACGCTGTAAAACTGTACCCGCAATTTACGGATGACTGCTTCTTTCTGCTTGTCGTAACTGCTTTTTTTGCTCAATTCCTGGTCAAGCTGGTTAAAACCATCTGCAAACCCGTTCAAAGTTTTCGCCAGCAATAAGATCAAAAGAACCAGGTTCCGCATCAAAAAAATTTTAACAGGGTACAAAATTAAGCTTTATTTAAGTTGATTACGAGCTGACCACAAACGACAAGGTTTGCAAACAGCGTTTCAAAAACCGGTTTTACCAGCAGTTTATAACTAAAAAAGCACGGTTTTATTCTGTGCTTCTTTTACGGCATAAAAATCAATACAGATGTTAGCAAGGCTGCAAATTAAACCTATTTTTGCAAACCTTACCGATGCTTCTTTTACCGGGTAAAATTAAGTGTGGGGTTTGCTCAATTTCAAAGCTTTAAGCAGATCAACTTTTACCAAGCGGATTTCTTTCCAGGGATCTTCGCGCTTTTTTAACAGTTGCGGCACATTTTTTAGGTTGAAGTTTTTGTTCTGCAAATCCTCATCCACTTCCTGCCAACTTATTGACATCGAAACTGTTGCGCCAGGTTTTGGGCGGACAGAATAAGGCGCAGCAACCGTTTGTCCGTGCCGGTTTTGCAGGTAATCCAAGTAAATCAAGCCTTTCCTTTTGTCCAGGCTTCGCTCCAAACTCGTTATGTCCGGCTGCTGTTCGTGGATCAGTTGCGCCACATAATTGGCAAACTGCTTGATGAAACCGTAATCGTACTGCGCTGCCAGGTAAATATAAATATGCAAACCTGTGGAACCCGAAGTTTTGATAAAAGAAGAGATTTCCATGTGATCAAAAACTGCTTTTACCGTTAGCGATACTTCTTTTACCACACTAAAATCATTGCCGTCGGGGTCGAGGTCAATCACCATAAACTCCGGGTTTTCGGGCGTTTGGTAACTGCTTAACCACGGGTTCATTTCGATGCAACCCAAATTGGCCATGTACAGCAGCGTATCCGCATCGTTCGCAATTAAATAATCAATCTCTTTGTTGGTACTTTCCGAATGGATTTGCGCGGTTTTTAACCATTTCGGGATTTCGTTTACCTCCACATCTTTTTGAAAAAACCCTGGCGCGTCGGCACCGTTTGGGTGCCTGTTTAACGACATCGGCTTATCCTTCAAAAACGGCAATAGGTAATCCGCTACCTGTTGGTAATAATACAGCAAATCGCCTTTGGTAATTTTTTCGTTTTTCCAAAACAGTTTGTCCAAATTGCTCAGCTTCAAATTTTTATGTGCTAAAAGAAGCATCGGCCCGTTTTCCTGCGCTTTGGGTTCCGGCTGTTCGCGTTTAATTTCCTGCGGGTCTTTGTCTGGCCGCAAGCCTTTATAAACCGGGTGGCGCAGGTGTTCGTCTTCCGTCCATTCGGTAAAATTCACTTCGCAAACCAGTTCGGGCTTTACCCAAATCACGCTTTTTTGCTGGTTCACCATCATGTTTTTTCCGAATGGTTTATGGCTGACGAGCGGTTGCATTTGCCCGTACAAATCCTTCAAAACCTGCTGGTTAAAACCCGTTCCGCAATTGCCGATGTACTGCAAATTTCCGCCTTCATCATACAAACCCAAAACCAGCGCACCAAAATATTTGCGCGCCCCGGCAGGTTCCGTGTAACCGCAAATAATCGCTTCCTGACTGTTTACCTGTTTAAACTTCAGCCACGCATTGCTTCTTTTGCCCATCAAATACGTGCTGTCGGCTTTTTTGGCAATCACGCCTTCCCAACCGTTTTTGATGGCTTGTTCGTACAATTCCTGCCCTTTTTCTGCAACGTGTTCGTGGTAAACTACTTTTTTTAACGGCTGCTTTTCCAACAACATTTTCAACAATTTTTTACGTTGAAGCAAAGGCATTTCCAGCAAACCGTGGCCTTTTAAATACAGCAAATCGAAAACGTAATATTTGATGCTGTGCTGCTCATCGCCCTCTCCAAAGTTCTGCAACAATTGGAAAGCCTCTTTTCCGTCGGCATTTTCAACCGTAATTTCACCGTCCAAAACCGCGTTATCGCCAATCGCTTCCAAATCCTCAGCAATGGTTTTGTAGTTGGATGTGTAATCCTGCCCTTTTCGCGTAATCAATTTTACCTGTTTTCCCGTCGTTGCGATGATGCGGTAACCATCCAGCTTGCGTTCGAACACCCAATTTTTATCGTTAAAAACAGTATTAGTGGTTGGTTCGGCCAGCATCGGGCTGTACGGAAAGGCTTCTGTTTGTTTTGAAATTACCGCCGTTTCCTGCTTTTCGGTTTCTTTGGAAGCTGGCGTTTTTCCGAAGTTTTTGCCCGAAGTTTTTACTTCCTTGTCCACCAATTGCTCAATGTCGAACTTTTGGTCGGTCGCAAATTCATCTTTGTGTTTGATCAACAGCCAGGCGTTCTGCTCATCGTTTTTGATCTTCACCAAAGCAAACTCGCCCTTTAATTTTTCGCCGTTCAGCCGGAACTTTAAATTGCCGCTTGCCAAACCTTTACGCAGTTCTTTTACATCATCTTTTCTGTCAGCAGCTAAAGATTGGTAAGTTCCCGAATCAAATATTGCAACCACGCCGGCACCGTAATTTCCTTTCGGGATTTCGCCTTCAAACGTCTGGTAATCGTACGGATGGTCTTCCACCATCATCGCCAAACGTTTATCTTTTGGGTTGAGCGAAGGGCCTTTCGGTACAGCCCAGCTTTTTAAAACGCCGTCCAGCTCCAGCCGGAAATCGTAATGCAAATGCGAAGCGTGGTGCCGCTGAACTACAAACGCCATACTGTTTTTACCGGTACTTTTTCCGGCTTCCGGTTCCGGCGTTTTATCAAACTTGCGTTTACTGTTGTACTTTTCTAACGACATGGCGATGCTGTTTTTATGCACCTTTTTTGTTGAGGCTTTCCATCAGTTGCTCGTACAGATCGTCGCTTTTTGGTTTTTGCGGCGTTAGTTTTTTGATGGTTGGCCGTTTTCCTTTGGCTTTGGCTTTGATAATTTTTAGCAGATCATCGGTGTAAGTGTCTTTGTATTGCTCGATGTCAAAATCGGTAGTGTATTGTTTGATGAGTGCCATGGCCACATCCATTTCCTTTTTGCTGAGGCTGGTTTCGTGGTCAATATTGATCTCCGAACTGTCCCTGATCTCATGCGCAAACCTGATCCTCGAAATCGTGATGACACCATTTTGCTCGTAAATCACGCACAAATGCTCGCGCTGCCGCAACACAAACTGGCCCAAACCCGCCATTTTCGATTTCTTTAACGCTTCCAGCAACAAAATGTACGCTTTCTGGCCCTGTTTCGTGGCTTCGGCATAATACGAAGTTTCAAAAAGCATCGGGTTTATGTCGGCCACTTTTACAAAGTTTTCAATATCAATGGTTTTGCTTTTCTCGGGGCTGGCTTCTTCAAAATCATGTTCGTCCAAAACCACGTATTCATCGTTCAGCTTGTAGCCTTTTACAATCTTGTCGTATGGCACTTCCTCCTTTGTTTTGGCATTGACACGCATGAAATGGATATTGGCCTGGTCGCGGCTGTCCAACATATCCAAATCCAAAGAACTTTCCTGCACTGCCGAATAAAGTTTAATAGGAATACTTACCAGCCCGAAAGAAATTGTACCGTTCCAGATGGATCTCATTTTAATAAGTTTAGGTTGAAATGGTATAAGTGCGGTTGGGGATGAAATGTTTAGCGGAAAAGAATATCCCGAACTTTTCATACTTCTTTTATCAACATAAAATCTGCCTTGCCATACCCAACCTTTACAAATTCAACTCATACCTTGTACTTCGCCCTCCGCTTTCGCCCAAAGGTATTAAAGCACCTATGGCCAGCAATTCCTGAAGGTCTCTCGTCGCTGTTGCCTTGGAAATACTGGTTAAGGTTCCGTATTTACTGGCGTTGATGCCGCCAACAAAACCTTTTGGCCCTTCTTCCAGCATCCTTTTGATAACTTTTAGTTGCCGTTGAGAAAATTTGTCCCTAAACCGGTCGAAAAACAATGTCTTTTTCAACACAAAATCAATCTGGTTTTCGGTGTCTTGTTGTGCATCTAAAATTACATCAACAAAATAACCAAGCCATGCCGTAATATCGAGCGATTGCTGTGCAACTTCTAAAGCACCGTAATAGCTGTTTCTTTTTTTTTCGATGGTTTTAGACAAACTGAGAAATGCAGGACGGCCAATACCTTGTGATAAAGCCTTTTCTGCTATGGCACGCCCGATCCTGCCGTTCCCATCTTCAAACGGATGTATTGATTCAAAATATAAATGTGCTATTGCCGACCGAACTGGCGCCTTTTTTATTTCGCTTTTACCTCCCGGCCCGGTTTCGTTAAACCAGGTTATAAACCGGTCCATCTCCATTGGCACTTTTTCTGATGGCGGCGCTTCATAATGAACTTTTTCTTTTCCTAAAGCCCCCGAAACTATTTGCATCGGCTCCGGGTGGCTACGCCAGGCCCCAACTTTTATATTGGCCTCACTGCCCAGCAACATGGTATGCCATAAAAACAATTGCGCTGTTGTTAACGGCTCTTGATAAGTATTGCGCACATCAACCATTAAGTTGGCAATGCCTTTTGCTTTTTTATCGGTCGACTGATGTTCTTCGACCAAACCCAGTCCTTTTCTGATGGACGACATGACATCTTTTCGGCTGAAGTATTCACCTTCAATCTCAGAACTTTTTATTGCCTCGGCAACCATTACATCAATAATTGCTTCCATTTGTGTGTCTGATGGCAAAGCTTTAAGGAGGCCGGTAACCAGGCCTGTCTTTTCAGAAAACTTGTAAAGCTTTTCTTCAATAGCAGTAATGTTGTAAGTAAAACCAGGCCATTCTTTTCTTTGCCAATTATACACCATGAGCCGAACAATTAAATTAATCGGCTCAAATATACTTATATTTTGAGCCGATTATGTGCTTTATTCGGCTCATGGAATAGGATATCGAGCTTGTTTCATCAACATACTTCTTTTATTGGCATAAAAATCACTTCAGTTCCAACAACTGCTACAATTCCTTTTTTTAGGTGATAAAAACAGTATTGTTCTAAAAATAATCAATTGTTCATTCATCTGTTTATACAAGTTCACTAATTTTAAAATCAAGCTTATTGTTAAATAAAGTTAAAAATGCACGTAGGAAAAAAACCAAGTATCTATTATTACTACTTTGCATCCATCCAAGTAACCCTATATGAAAAAGACATACTATTTAATATTGTTTAACATTGCAACTGTCTTAACAGCTTGTAATAATTATTCCGAAAACAATATACAATCAACCAAAACAGAAGTGCAAGATCAAGGAGTTAAAATAGATTATACAGATAATGGCAGCGGCGATACAACCTTACTGTTTGTACATGGCTGGTGCATCAACAAAAGTTACTGGAACAACCAGGTTGCTTATTTTAACAAAAAGTATCATGTTGTAACTATGGATTTGCCTGGCTTTGGAAAATCAGGAAAAAACAGAACAACTTGGAATACAATAGCTTTTGGCAGAGACGTAGATTCTGTAATTGCACAATTGCATTTAAAAAATGTTATTTTGATTGGACATTCTATGGCTGGCGATATTATTGTACAAGCTGCAATTAATGCCCCGCGGAAAGTTGTTGGTTTAATTGGAATAGATAATTTTAAAAATGTAGGCATTGCGGAAACTCCAAGCAGAAAAGATATTTTGATATACAACCAGTATATTGATTCGCTAAAACATCATTTTAAAGCATTGGCTTTTGAATATGTTAATCAGGATTTATTTTACAAAACCACAAGTCAAAAAGTTAGAAAAAGAGTTTTAAATGATGTTGCCCATTCAGATCCAACTATTGCAACAGCTTGTTTAGAACTTAATAATTTTGATGAAACGACACAACTAATTAAAGCTAATAAAAAGCTTTGTTTAATCAACAGTGATGTAAAACCTACAAATACTGCTGGCCTAAAAGCTAAAAAAATTCCTTTCCAGGTTTGGTATGTTCATGCTACCGGCCACTTCCCTATGATTGAAAAACCGGATGATTTTAATAGGTTATTGCAAAAGGCAATTTACAATATCAAAAGCTGATCAATACTTCTTTTACCACCCTAAAATTTATCCCATAAAAGAAGCATTTATGGTAGTATTATTGCAGCAACAAAATTATTATACCATCGTTGCCCGCATATGCCTCATGAGTTTATCCACTTTATCAACCAGTACGGCTACTTTGCCATCTTTGCGTTGATATTTATACAAGAGATTGGCATCCCCACGCCAATCCCAAACGAGCTGCTGATGCTGTTTTCGGGCTATTTGTCTTTCAGCGGCACGCTAAACCTGTACTTGCTTTTGCTTACCGTTATCTCGGCCGATTTTTTGGGCGCCAGCGTTTTGTACACCACGTTTTATTTTTTCGGCCCATACCTCATCAGCCATAAGCCCAAATGGTTCCCTTTATCTACCGAAAGGATCAATAAATTGTCGGGCAAAATTGCCAAACGTGGTTTGGGTTCGGTTTTTTTGGGAAGGGTTACGCCGTTTATCCGCGGTTATATTTCGGTTATTGTGGGCCTGCTGCACATCAAGCCTAAAAGTTATTTGCCCATTGCCCTGGTTTCTGCCTGCCTGGTTACCTGTACGTATGTTCTGCTCGGGCATTTTTTAGGGCCATACTGGGGGCAGGTTGCCGCCAAATTGACCACAATTAAGTATGGTGTGTTTTTTATCGTCGCCCTTATTGCTTGTTATTTTGCAATCCGGTACTTTCGCAACAAAAAAGCAAAACATGCCGCAACTTTTACAGAAGAAACCAAGCCTTTGGACAGTTAACCCGGTTACTTTTTTATGCTGACCGTCCACGTGGTATCGGAAACGCCTTTTGCAACCAAAGGCCAGGGCGTAGACACGGCATTTATAGAACAAGTAGCTTTACTGAAAGAAAAAAACGATATAAAAGTAGTGGTAAACGGCGAAGGCTGGGGCGATGTGATGCACTGCCTTACGTATGGGCCGTACTATTATTGGAAAGGCCGAAGGTACAAAGGCAAGCGCATATTTACGGCCCACGTCATCCCGGATTCGATCAAAGGTTCGCTGCCGCTGTGGAAATACCTTTTGCCCTTGGTGCGGCGGTATTTTAAAAAAGTTTATTCGTACGCCGATGTGGTGATTGCCTTATCGCCGATGGTAGAAGAAGCTGTGCGGGCGTTGGGCGTTAAAACGAAAATCGTTAAAATTTACAACCCCGTTTTGACCGACAAATGGAAACGCACCGAGGAAAATCGGCAGCAAGGCCAAAAATTATTAAACCTAAGCGGGGATAAAAAAGTAGTCCTGGGCGTTGGCCAGTTGCAAAGCCGCAAAGGCGTAGAAGATTTTTTGGACATTGCCGAAGCCTTGCCCGAAGCAACTTTCGTTTGGGTTGGCGGCCGACCGTTTGGCAAACTGACGGAAGGCATCAAACGGATAAACACACGCATAAAAGAAGCATCGCCGCACATCCATTTTACCGGGATGCTGGATTTAAAACACATGCCCTCTGTTTATGCCGCTGCGGATTTATTGCTGTTTACTTCTTACCAGGAAAACTGCCCCCTTGCACCGCTGGAAGCTGCCGCCTGTGGGATGCCGGTGGTTTACCGCGATATCCGGGAATACGAATTGTTGTACGAACAGCCTTACCTCAAGGCAAAAAACACACCGGAATTTATAGAATTAACCAAACAGCTTTTGAATGAGCCCGAATTTTATCAACAAGGTTTGGCCATATCTTCGGAGTTGATCAAACAGTTTGACCAGGAAAAAATCAGGCAGCAGTTGATCAGTTTGTACCGGGAGGTGGCCGCAGGAAAATGATTTTAAGGTTGGAAGAAATTGTAGTTGAAGTATTGTAAACCCCAATCAACACATACTTCTTTTACCTATAAAAAAACACCGGTAAAAGAAGCATTTAAAGATATTCAGCAATCAATAAGGGTCATAAAAAGGCAGGTCATCGGTCAATACCGAGTACATCTGTAAAGCGCAGGAAGGCTCAGTCCTGCTCGGGTCGCTCATGTTTCTGTAGCCATCCAGTCCGGCCAATGCTTTGTAAGTGCCATGTTTAAAACACATTTTCCAATCCTTGCAAAAACGGTTTTCCATATAGCCTTCCTTTATTTTCAGCACATCTTTGTGCCGCTCGTCTTTACAAATGGTATCGTAAAGCTCCCTGGTTTCTTTTTCTTCCCCTTCTAACAATTGCATAAACTTGCCGTCGAAAAACAGCAGCAGGCCCGTAATGGAAAGCGCTTTGTTTTTTTCTATGGATTTAACCATCAATTGTTCGATCTGCTCATCACTGAACTTGATGGCGGCAGTACTGGTATAGACAAGAAAATACATATGCTAAAAGTAGGCAAAAAAACTTATACGGAAATTATTTCTTAATTTTTATATTCTATCAACTGCAAAAAAGGCTTTTTCCCTGATCTACAGGTATTTATTTTTATTTGATAAAAGAAAACCGTTAAAGTTTGTTTGAGTTTTGGCCAGACTGCTTTTCATGCTTCTTTTACCACCTAAAAATTAGTAAGCAGATAAAAAAACCATGGTTGCCCGGACTGTTTAAATTTCTATCGTAAAAATTTACAACACTTCTTTTATGCCCATAAATTTTGTTTTTGATTATGTACCGGTACAAGCACTACAAAACGACACTGATTTTTAGGTGGTAAAAGAAGCATGGAATAAGTTGGACAAAAGTTAGAGCCTGTTTAAATTTTTCTCGGTTATTTGGGCTAAAGCCATATCAAGTTACTTACCATCCACGGCCTGAAGGCCGTGGCAATTTAGCCGCTTTGTTTTTATAAACTTTTTATCTGCCAGCAACAAATGAGGCTATCCGTTAAACTTCAATTGCCACGGCCTTTAGGCCGTGGATACAGTTGACAAACTACAAGGCTTTAGCCAAAAACAAATATAAGATGCCAAGATTTATGGCATAAAAAAAGTAATGGAAATTTCTATGATAGAAATTTAAACAGGCCCTTAAACAACTTTACCGAAATATTAATTAAAAACCCGAGTTTAGTCATTTAACCTATCTGCCACAAAAAAAGCTACGCTTATCTAAACCTCAGCACAAAATTAATATGTCCGGCCCTAAAAATCTTTTCTTCGATCATGCCACTACCATCCAAGTTACTTTGTTTGCCGTATTGCTAACTTCTATTTGGGTTGCCGAAGTGGTGTTTTGTGTAGATAAACTGGCGGCAAAATGGAAACATTCGGCCACTAACTTTTTGTTTATGTTTAGCGTGCTCCCGGTACAGCTTTTGTTAACCTTTTTCGTGGTTGCTATTTCTAATTGGGCCGGCCTTCACCATTGGGGCATGCTTTCGTTTTTACCGCAGCACAAACACGCCATCCTGTTCTATGTGTTGTCTTTTTTATTGCTTGATTTTTTTGAATACGTCTATCATGTCGTGATGCACAAAGCCGGCCTGCTTTGGAAATTCCATTTGGTACACCACACCGATTTAGATATTGATGTTTCTACCACCGTGAGGGAGCATCCGGGTGAAACTTTTGTGCGGGTATGTTTTTTAATGGTTTGGGTATTTATCAGTGGTGCATCGGTAGGCGTGCTTATTGTGCGGCAAACCGTACAAAGCGTGGCCAATATTTTTGCACACTCAAAAATAAGGCTGCACTACAAAGCAGAAAAACTCATCGGTACTGTTTTTATCACCCCAAATTTGCACCATGTACACCACCACTACCAGCTTCCTTATACCGACAGTAACTATGGGGATGTGCTAAGCATTTGGGACAGGCTGTTCGGAACGTTCAGGCAATTAAACACAAACGATACCGTATTTGGTTTGGATACCCATTTTGACCAGGCTACCTGCGGCAGCTTTGCCAATGCAATTAAAATACCTTTTGCCCGTTTTAAAAAATAGATTTATCCAGAAGGCAATTTAAACTTTGTCCTTAAAATCAAATCAGCTTAAAAGGTCAACTTTATCCTGATAAAAGAAGTATCTGTTACCAATACTTGATCGTACCTTTTTTGAAAAAGCTGAAAATAATAGCCGTCGTTCTTGTTCAGGTTTTCTTCTCGTTTAGAGGATACACAAAAGAAAATACAAGTTTTATTAAAGCCGGCGGTTTTCAATTTAACCAAGATACTACAGTTAAGGAAAAAGATATAATTGATATTTTGCATTCTTTTCGAAAATCCCCAACTAAAACAGCGCGCCCTCCAAAACAGTTTAATTTTTCACTTGTGCCCTCTGCCGGTTATACTTTATCCACCGGTTTTGCGGTTGACCTTTCTGGCAACGCGGTTTTTTATACCAACCCGGCCGATAAAGAAAAGCTTTCGAACGTTTTTTCTAATGTTACTTACGATCAGCACAACCAGTTTTTGTTCCACACCAACTCTACTATTTGGTCTAAAAGCGAAAACTATGTTTTTATTGGCGATTGGCGCCTGCTTAAATATCCCGAAAACACTTTTGGCCTGGGCAGTTTAACCAGCTCATCAACACAAAACCTGGTTGATTACGATTACGTCCGTTTTTATCAAACCGTTCTCAAAAAAATCTTTACCAATTTCTATTCAGGCTTTGGCTACAACTTAGATTATCACTTTAACATTTCCGAGGCAGGGAATGCAGACCATTCTGTTTCGGATTATAAAAACTATGGTTTAAACCCTACAACTGTATCTTCCGGTATTACTTATAATTTGTTGTACGATAGCCGTAAAAACCCTGTCAACCCTATCAATGGCATTTATTCCAATATTATTTATCGTTCCAACCTGCGGTTTTTAGGGAGTGATGAGAACTGGCAATCCTTAACCCTTGATTTCAGAAAATACTTTAAACTTTCCCCAAAAAACGATAACGTTTTTGCTTTGTGGATGTTGGATTGGTTTACGCTGAACGGCCAGCCGCCTTACTTAGATTTGCCAAGCACTGGCTGGGACACCAACGGAAATTCGGGCAGAGGCTATCCGCAGGGCAGGTTTAGGGGCAAAAGCATGTTGTACCTGGAAGGGGAATACCGCTTTAACATTACCCAAAACCATTTGCTGGGGGGCGTACTGTTTGCCAATGCAGAAAGCTTTTCGGCCTATCCCGGCAACCAATTTCAAAAAATATTGCCCGGGTACGGGCCGGGAGTCAGGATCAAGTTTAACAAGCAATCGCATACAAACTTATGTATTGATTATGGCATTGGCCAGCACTCGCAGGGCTTCTTTGTAAATTTGGGCGAAGTGTTTTGATGGGCGATAAACGCAATTACAATTGCTGCAAACTTTAGCAGCCCCGATTTAAAACACCTGGTTTTCTTTTACAGATCATCCAAATCCTGCAATACCTGTTTTTGATTTTAGGCTGGCCGATTTCATTATCCAATCCAAATAAGTTTTGTTTTCTATCAAATCAACAAGTCCGGTATCCATAACAATGCTTCTTTTAGCACATAAAGTTTGTATCTCCTCTATTCAAAAAAGAAAATGTTACTGATTTTATGCCGATAAAAGAAGCATTGAAAATAAACAGAAATAAATTTAAACTGGATAAAAATCTGTTTTCACTTATACCAAACGAAAGCCATGTTTTTTAATCGGAAGTTCCCGAACCCTAAACCCTGTTGCGGCAAATATGGCATTGCACAGTGCAGGTGCTACAGACGGTACTGATGGCTCACCGCCGCCATCGGGTTTTTCTTCGCCAGCAATCAGGTTGATCTCGAAAGGCGGCATTTCGTCCATGCGCAGTACCTGGTAATCATTAAACGACTGTTGGTTCACCATCCCGTTTGTTATGGTTATTTCGTTGTTGAACATTCCGCTTAAAGCCCAAACCAAGCTGCCTTCTATTTGTGCCTTTAAACCATCGGGATCTATAACCAACCCGCAATCAACGGTTGCAACACAGCGGTGGATTTTCACAAGCTTATCTTTGCTGACAGATATTTCCATAGCGTGGGCCACAACTGCCCCTGAACGGCCATAAGGGCAAACAGCTATCCCACGATAACGCCCGGTTGCCGGTTTTTCGTTCCAGCCTATTTTTTCGGCACATTGAGTCAATACATTTTTCAGGCGTACATTGTCTTTTGGATTGCCATTATTAAACAAGTTAAACCTGAAAGTTACCGGATCTATTTGATGATGAACGGCCAGCTCGTCAATAAAGCTTTCGATCACAAATACATTTTGACTGAACGAGATTGAACGCCATGAGCCTATTGGTATTGGCGATTCGACCGGATAAAAGGCGCTTTGATAATCGCCAACGGGATAGCAAAGATCGTTTGTTACACCTCCGAAACTGTCCCAAGGGCCTGATATTTCTTTATTCGGAAAGGTAGTGATCCCATATTGGTGCCGCCAATGACTGATTTGGTCTTGTGCGCCTACTGCTGCCAGGTGATGATGGCTTGCCGGCCTGTAAAAATCGGCCTGGATGTCATCGGTACGGTTAAACAACACTTGCACCGGCAAATCCAAAGCTTTGGTAAGCAGCATGGCTTCGGCAACATTGTCTATTTTTTCTTTACGGCCAAAACTGCCGCCCATTGGCATTAAGTTTACACTGATAGCAGAACTTTCGACCCCGAAAATTTTAGGCAAAACATTGTTGATAAACATCGGTGCCTGGAAGCCGCCCCAAACTTCATACTTTCCGTCTTTATACCAGGCAGTACAGTTAACCGGTTCCATGGTGGCATGCCCAAGGTAAGGCACTTCGTAGGTAGCCTGGTAAACATCCGGATGATCATCAATGGTTTTGAATGGCGCATTTTTGTCTTTACCATATACCAAGGCTGGTTTAACAGTTGCAAACTCGGTTTTAAATTGGTTTGTAAGGTCTTTGTTGTTTTTTATTTTACCAAGTTCGTAGCTCCATTGTACTTTTAACAAACGCTTGCCTTCCTGGGCAGCCCAGGTATTGGTTGCAATCACCGCTACGGCATTTCTGTTAAGCGCTTCCGGTATTTGGTCAACCTGGATTACTTTAACAAACCCTTTTAAGCCTTTTAAAGCACTATCGTCCCAGCTTTTTACCTTACCGCTAAACACCGGGCAGCGCACCAGTGCGGCATAAAGCATGCCAGGCAGTTTAACATCCATTGTATAGTTGTATTTTCCCGTTACAATAGGTGCAATATTTGTTTTGGTTATTTTTTGACCAATGTGCTTAAAATCTTTTATATTTTTAAGCGGGGCCTTTTCCGGAGGGGTTAAAACACTGGCTTCTTTTATCAGGTCTTTATAGTCTAAAACCTTGTTGTTAACCGTATTACTTACTTTACCATCCTTTGCCGTACATGCCTCAACAGGAACTTTCCATCGTTCTGCAGCAGCCGTTATCAACATAGCTTTAGCCGTAGCGCCAACACGGCGCAGTTGCATCCACGTCCCTTTGATGCTTCCGCTGGCCCAGGTGGTATAATTGCCTGCATCCGATGCCCTATAAGGCAGTGTTTCAACCGTTATTTCTTTTGGGTCAACCTCCAGTTCCTCTGCAATAACCAACGGCAATGCAGTAATCACGTTCTGGCCCATTTCCTGTTTGATCACGCTGACAACCACTTTGCCGGTATCAAATATTTTTAATAACGGGTTGGGCGAGAAAATTAAACCTTCGGGCGCAGTTACCGCCGTTGAAGATACAGGCAAAGCATCCGTCAGGAGCCAGGCACCTGCCGTGAATGTTGAAATACGTATAAAATCTCTTCTTTTCACCTCTTGTAAATTTAAGGGCTTACAGCACCTTTGCTAATCCATTCGTTAAATGCTCTTACAAATTCGCGGTGCGACAAAGGCGGCTTGGCCAAACCCTGTGCCGGGTACCAGCCTGCCAGCACCAATGTGTCTTTAGTAATATGATCAATCAACGCCTTGATTGATTTCCTGCCGTTTCTTTTTTTATCCAATAACTGCCCGGCCAACTGATGGGCAGACCTGCCCTGGAAAACCATTGGCATGTTGGCAGGTGGCAAACTCCATTTTGGGTTTCCCGGCGGCATGTGCAAACCCGGAAGGTTGTGCGATTGGTGGCAATTGGCACATTTTAAAGCATAGATGCCTTTACCGTCAGGGCCGCGTTTAACGCCTTGTAAATGCAAATGGCTGTCCTCGCCCTGTAAAGGGATATCCCCGGCAGGGTGGCAGTTCATACACCTTGGGCTCATTAAAACGGCATAAACTTTAAGAAACGCTTTTTTTGATGCAATGCTGTCCTTTTGTGTAAAAGGCGGCTTTTTGGCTGTAATTGATGAACCTTCGGACCGGAAAGAAAAAACAACAACCATGC
>CAXTKQ010000018.1:25938-37226 GCA_964244955.1 uncultured Sphingobacteriaceae bacterium
ATATAACAGAAACCCCTTTTTTAGGGTAGTAAAAACTTGTTTGTAAAATACGCTTAGGATGCATTGCTAACTGATGATTTTTGAATATTGGCAGCGGTATGTATGGCCTGGCGTACCCGCAGGTAAGTGCCGCAGCGGCAAATATTTCCGGATAGTGCGTCGTCAATATCACTATCGGTAGGGTTGGGTTTTTCCTGAAGCAAAACCGCTGCCGACATGATTTGGCCTGACTGGCAATAACCACATTGCAGCACGTTCACTTCGGCCCATGCTTGTTGCAAAGGATGGTCCCCTTTTTCAGACAAGCCTTCAATGGTTACGATTTTTTTTCCTATTGCACGGGAAACCGGTGTTACACAAGACCGTACCGCTTCGCCATCCAAATGTATGGTACAGGCACCGCACTGCGCCATCCCGCAGCCGAATTTAGTACCGGTTAAACCAACAATGTCCCGAAGAAACCAAAGCAATGGTATGTCCGGTGAAACATCTGCTTTATACTTCTTCTTATTTATAGTTAAATCCTGACTATTGCTAATCATAAAAGATAGGTAATATAAGTTAAATAAATTGGAAATCAAATGTAATAAAGTATTACCGCAACCCGTGCAACCGGCACAATAAAAGTACAATAGATACAAAAATATGTATGATTGTACAAGTATTAGTTAGTTGATACGCATACTTTGGCCGAACCAATTGCAAGGCTTGTTTAAATTTTTGTTCGACCTGTTTCCGATGCTTTTTTTATCGCTCAAAATTACGGTTAAAATTTTTATGCTTCTTTTACCGGTATAAAAACCGGATTGTAAATTGTTGCCCTAAAAGAAGCATGGCGGTCAATAATAAATTGGTTGGGCGTTCGGGTTTGAATTTAAACAGGTTTTAATAACTTGTATTTTCTTAACTAAAAAACAAATATGGTAAATTCATTTAAAGCCACATCCGGCAATTCCCGTCATTTTTATTTTGTATTGACTAACCTGTTATTGCTTTTGTTAGGCATTGATGTTGGAAGTTTTGCACAACAGGTTGCAAATAAACCGGCATCCCCACAGGTATTGCCTGGAAAAGGTGCCAAACAATTTGATTTTTTTTATGCTGGCGAAGCAAAAGCACGCAACATGTACATCGTTCGCAATGGCAAAATCACATGGTCGTATATTGATACAGTTGGCAAAGGGGAAATCAGTGATGCCGTTTTAATGACAAACGGGAACATTCTTTTTGCCCACCAGTTTGGCGTTACTTTAATCAACTCCGATAAAAAAGTGCTTTGGAATTATGATGCACCTGCTGGTTATGAAACACACACGGCGCAACCTATTGGAAAAAACCATGTCGTTTTTATTCAAAATGGCAATCCCGCTAAGCTGTTTGTTGTAAATACCAAAACCAATAAAACAGAAAAAGAATTTGTGTTGCCGACTAAAAACCCGACATCTACTCACGGACAATTTCGACATGCCAGACTAACCAAATCGGGCACAATCCTGGTGGCCCATATGGATATGGGCAAGGTATGCGAATACGATATTAACGGCAAGGAGCTTTTATCTATTGATGCCCCGGGCGTTTGGTCGGCCGAACCATTGGACAATGGAAACATCCTTTTGGCCGGCAATAAAAAACTTGTTCAAGAAATTACCCGAAAAGGGGAAACTGTATGGGAATGTACCACCGCCGATATCCCGGAATACCAATTTTCGTCCCCGCAAATAGCCCTCCGCCTGGACAATGGCAATATCCTGGTGAATAACTGGTACAACCAGTGGGGGCCTACCACAAACCAAAGCACTCTGCCTGTACAGGCCATAGAAATTACGCCCGGCAAAAAAGTGGTATGGGCCTTGCGCGAATGGGCTGCCCCTTTAAACCTCGGGCCATCAACAACCATTCAATTACTGGGCAAGCGTGGGGCTATTTCAGAAAACGTGCATTTTGGCGATATTAAATAACAGGTTTTAGTTTTGGCTAAAACACAAGAGCCTGCAATCAAATGATTGCAGGCTCTTGCTTTTGTGTTAGTTTTGTTATCAAACTTCGCGGAGAGCTAGGGATTCGAACCCCAGGAACCTTTCACAGTTCAACAGTTTTCAAGACTGCCGCAATCGACCACTCTGCCAGCTCTCCGGGGTCAAAAGTACAAATCCCGGCGCAATTGCCAAATTTGAATGTTAAATTTTTATGATGCTATTTTTATCGGTATAATTTCATTAAAATCAGGGGCTTATCATCAACAATAATTTTAGAGGCATAAAAAAAGCATGTAAACCTAATGCCTACATGCTTCTTTTACTCGTGTAAAATCCGCTTATTTTACCGACAAATCCACACTTCTTTGGATAAAATTAGTCAAATCGGCACCGCTTAACATTCCCTGAGACAATAAAGCCAGGTCATAAGCTTGTTTGGCCAAATCTTTCTTTACGCTTTCATCCGGCGCGCTTAGTATTTTCTGGATCAGCGGATGGTTTGCGTTTACCGCCACATTCAGCATTTCGGGCATGTTTCCCATAAACGACATACCACCGCCGCCCATCGCCTGCATATCTTTCATACGGCGCATAAATTCGGGCTGCGTTACGCTTACTGGCAATTCTTCGGGCGACATCGGTTCTAAAACCACCTTGCGGTCTTTGTTGTTGATGGCGCTTTCAAAAATTTCCTGTACCGTTTTTTCATTTTCCGGGCTTAACAAGCTTTCGGTTTTGGTATCTTTTTCAATCAGTTTATCTACCGTGTCCGCATCTACCCTTTTCAGCGTAAATTTCTCGACTTTGCTTTCCAGCATTTGGATAAAATGGCTGTCTATCGGGTGCGAAAACTCCAGCACATCGTAACCTTTTCTTTTAGCAGATTGGATAAAAGTATCTTGCTTTTGAACGTCAGTCGCGTACAAAGCAACCAAATTTTCTGATTTGTCCTGCTGGTTTACCTGGATGTGTTCTTTGTATTGATCTAAAGTAAAATACTTACCATCAGTGTTTTTGTACAGACAGAAATCTTTCGCTTTGTCGTAAAATTTGTCATTGCTGATCATGCCGTACTTCACAAACAAACCAATGTCCGGCCATTTTTCGGCAAAAGCAATTTCGTCTTGCTTGTGCAGTTCTGCCAGCTTGTCGGCCACTTTTTTGGTGATGTAAGAATCTATTTTCTTCACGTTCGCATCGGCCTGTAAAAAGCTGCGCGAAACGTTCAGCGGAATATCCGGCGAATCAATAACACCTTGCAACAGCATCAAAAACTCCGGCACAATGTCTTTTACTTCATCCGTAATAAACACCTGGCGCGAGTACAACTGGATTTTATTACGCTGAAACTCGAAATCGTTCTTTAGTTTCGGGAAGTATAAAATCCCGGTCAGGTTGAACGGGTAATCAACATTAAGATGGATCCAGAACAAAGGATCTTCAGAAAACGGATATAAATCTTTATAGAAACTGATGTAATCTTCGTCTTTTAGTTCGCTTGGCGCTTTCGTCCAGGCCGGAACAGTTTGGTTGATCACTTCGCCATCAAACTCAATCTCGACCGGTAAAAACTTACAATATTTTTTAAGGATGGTTTGAATGCGGCTTTTCTCTAAAAACTCTTTCGAATCTTCGGCAATGTGCAAAATCACGTCCGAACCGCGGTCGGTTTTATCAGTCGAAGTGATTTCAAATTCGGTGCTGCCATCACAAATCCAGCGGGCGGCTTCACTGCCTTCTTTGTAAGAAAGCGATTTGATTTCCACGTTGGAAGAAACCATAAAAGCCGAGTAAAAACCCAAACCAAAATGGCCGATGATATCTTTTTTGTCGCCTTCTTTGTCTTTGTATTTCTCCACAAATTCAGTTGCGCCCGAAAAAGCAATCTGGTTGATGTATTTCTTGATTTCTTCGGCCGTCATCCCAATCCCGCGGTCGGAAATGGTGATGGTTTGCTCCGCTTCGTTTATCGCTACTTTTATTTTGGTATCGCCCACTTCGCCGTTAAACTCGCCGATGCTGGCCAGTCTTTTCAGCTTTTGTGTGGCGTCAACCGCGTTGGATACCAATTCCCGTAAAAAGATCTCGTGGTCTGAATAGAGAAACTTTTTGATGATCGGGAAAATATTTTCGGTGTGGATGGAGATAGAACCTTTTTCCTGCATAACTTTAAATTTTAGTTTATGCGGAAGCGAAATCAACAATGGTTCCAAAGCAAAATTAAAGACACAAAAATGACAGGTTGACAGGCGACATCAATCTAATGCTTCTTTTATCGGGTAAAAATTGGTGTGCTTAGTCTATCTTTTCCAACTGTTTCTCTTTTACTTTGGCTTCTGTTTTTTCGATTTTAATGTCCAAGCGGATCAAACCGTACAAACTCATGTAAATGTTGGCCACCCAAACCAAACTGAAACCGGCAATTAAATAACCGCGCCAATCATCAAAAAACAATCTGTAGCCGGTAATGATCAGCATAAAAATAGTGATGTAATGGCTGAAACAATATTCGCAGGTAAACAAATAAAAGAATTTCCTGCCGACCAGGGTTTTCCTTTCGTGGCTGTTCCTCACGCAAAACTCCCGGATTTCTTTAAAAACTTCTTCGTGTGTAACCGTCCACGAAATGCAGGCAACCGGGATGGCCAGCACAAATAACATAACGAAAGGATTGTACATGCGATGCTGTTTTTATGCCTGTTTTTTAGTTGTTCACCATTTTCATGGACTCTTCGTAGTAGCGTTCGCCAACGTGCGGATAGGTTTTCAGGATTTCTTCAATCTCCTTCAAATCATCTTTGGTTAAATTGACATCGGCCGCGCCGACGTTTTGTTCGCCTTGCGCCAAAACCCAGGCCAAGCCAGTTGTGCAGGTGTAATTTCTTTGGAAGCAGCAAACTCTTTCAACGCCGATGCCAATTGCTGGTTGTTCTTGAGATACTGTTCTTCTTTAAAACGCGGCAAAGTTTTACGGAAATCATTGTCTTTCAATTGATCAGTAGAAACAGAATTTGCCGTAAACAAACCGCGGGAAAGCGGACTGAACGGAACAAACGTAATTGACAATTCCTCACACAAAGGCAAAATTTCTTTCTCCGGGTCTCGTGTGATAAAAGAATATTCGGACTGTAAAGCCGAAATCGGATGTTCTTTGTGTGCTTTTCGGATGGAAGCCGGAGAAGCTTCGGACAAACCGATAAAACGCACTTTGCCTTCTTTTACCAATTCGCCCATTGCGCCAACCGTTTCTTCCACAGGAATATTCGGGTCAACACGATGCGCATAATACAAATCAATAACTTCCACGCCCAAACGTTTTAAACTGCCTTCGCAAGCCTTTTTTACATAAGCCGGAGAACCATCAAACACGCTTAGTTTACCTTTTTCGCCTGGTTTAAAACCAAACTTTGTCGCGATAAAAACCTCTTTTCGGTTCGGCACCAGCACTTTACTGATCAGTTCTTCGTTGGTGTGCGGTCCGTAAACATCTGCCGTGTCCCAAAAGTTGATGCCCAAATCAATCGCCATGTTTAACGTCGCGATGGATTCTTCGTCGTTCGTTTCGCCGTAAGCGTGGCTCATGCCCATGCAGCCCAAACCGATAACGGAGAGTTTTTCGTTGGTGTTACCAAATTTTCTGTATTTCATGCCGATGCTTCTTTTATACCTGCAAAACGCATAAGCCGCGCTGCTGTTTTATAATATTTATGCCGATAAAAGAAGCATAAAAAAAGCGCCTCCGTTTTAAGGAAGCGCTGATGGTTTTTAATGAACAAGCCGGTGCTTAGTCGTTTCCTTCTAACTTTACCAATTTGTTATAAAGGCCCAACAACAAAAACGGGGCAGGCCATTGTCCTACAAAAAGTGCGTTGTGTGGCTTGTTCATGATTTTAAGGGTTAACGACAGGCCAATTGCGCCTAAAGCTGCCCATAAAAAAATGTCGGAAGGAATTTTTGCGGTCTGGTTCTCAATTGCGGTTGCAACTGGCCCTTCGGTGTGTTCCGGGTGTTGATTTGACATCGTTTTTTAGTTTAGTTAATAATTTAATTTTGGTTGATTCTTTTTTTGTTCCAATTAAAACTGTCGGATTTACATCAAATAAATTCAATTTAAACCCGGCAATAACTTTTTAATTATTAATAGCATAACACCCAATTACAAAAATGTGTTTCTGTTAAACAAAAAAAGTTATTGATTGCTTTTGAGGTACATTATTTAAACCGAGAAACCATGATAGAAAATGCAGCAACTGTTGAAATTTTGAACGACCTGATCGAAATCAACAACGACCGGATTGAAGGCTATGAAAGGGCGATCAAAGAATCAACCGAAGAAAATGCCGATTTAAAACCTTTGTTTGAACACATGATCCAAGAAAGCCACGAGTGTAAAATGGCCTTGGCCACAGAAGTTTTGGTTTTGAAAGGCGAAACCGCCGAAGGCACCACCAACAGCGGCAAAATTTACCGTACCTGGATGAAGGTAAAAGGAACGTTTACCGGCCACGACCGCCATTCTATTTTGGCAGATTGCGAAAAAGGCGAAGATGCCGCACAAGCCGCTTATAAAACTGCCCTGGCCGACGAAAACCTGCCGCACTATTTGCACGATTTGGTTGCCCAGCAGCAGGCCAAATTAAAACTATCGCACGATAAAGTTAAAATGCTGCGCGATATGCAGCAGGGATAATTTTTGTTTTTAATTTTTTCAGGAAAGCCTTTTGATTGTGATCAAAAGGCTTTTTTGTTTAGAAGTTTATTTTAAGTATGAACACCAATTTTTACCCGATAAAAACAGCATTTTCTAAACTCAATGTAAAACGTTTTGCCAGCGTAGGACCACAAATGGTAGAAACCCAGTATATTTGTGTAGTTGCCATATCTGGAATTGGAGGCACTAATAAATTATGGCTACAAAAGTAATCATGAATGATGATGCTTTTTTAAAAAAAGGTTTCCTGATTTCTACCGATAAAACTTTGCTGGATATAACAATGGTCCACCATTTTCTGGATCAGCTTTCGTATTGGGGCAAAGGCATCAGCTTGGAAACGGTGGAAACTTCGATACAAAACTCTTTATGTTTTGGCGTTTACCAGCATCAAAAACAGGTTGGTTTTGCGCGCGTCATCACCGATGAGGCTACTTTTGCTTACTTGTGCGATGTTTTTATCTTGCCGGAATTTCGGAAAGCAGGTTTATCCAAATGGCTGGTCCAAACGGTTCGCAATCATTCAGCATTAAAAAACTTAAGGCGCTTTGTTTTGGCAACTGCCGATGCACACCAATTGTACGGGCAGTTTGGCTTTAGCCCGTTGAAAAACCACGACCGGTGGATGGAAATTTTCCAGCCTTACCCGCAAAAGCCGGAGGAATTTGCATGAACATCAAAAGAATGATTATCGAAGGCGAAGGCGTTGCGCAGGATTTTAAAAAAACCATCACCAGCTCCGAAAAAATTGCCAAAACTTTGGTTGCTTTTGCCAATAACAAAGGCGGCAAATTGCTGATTGGTGTGCTGGACGACGGCACAATAAAAGGTGTAAAATCAGAAGACGAAGAAAAATACATGATCAACCGTGCGGCCACTTTTTTTTGCCGCCCGGTTTTGGAACCGACTTTTGAAGAGGTTTATGTAGATGATAAATTGGTTTTGGTGGCCGAGGTTGCACCGAGCGACACGAAGCCGCATTATGCTTTGGGCGAAGACGGCAAGTGGTGGGTTTACATCCGCATTAAGGATAAAAGTATGCTGGCCAGTAAAATTGTGGTGGAAGTTTTAAAGCGTTCCAACAGTAGTGATGGCGTGCTGATCGAGTATTCTTCCAAAGAAAAAGCACTGTTGGAATATTTGCATTTGCAGGAACGCATCACCGTAAAAGAATACTGCGAAATGCTGAATTTAAGCCGAAGGCGTGCGCAACGCATTTTGGTAAACCTGGTGCTTTCGGGCGTAATCCGCGTGCATACCAACGAAAAAGAGGAATATTATACGGCTTCCTAAGAAGTTTTGGGTTGTAAGTTGCCTGTTGCGGGTTCTTGGTGCTTTGTCATTTCGACCGCAGGGAGAAATCCTCTTTCAACTTATACTCCTTTTATCAACCTAAAATCGAAAATGATTGATCGCTTTGAAGAAGATTTCTCCCTTCGGACCGGAATGACAAAATCAACCCAATGCTTCTTTTATCCACCAGTTTTCTACAATTTGCATCTGCTGAAAGCCGATTGCTGAAAACTGAAAGCTAACCCAATGAAAAACCCCTTCGCCCTTTACCAACCTTTTTACCGCGATAATTTACGGTTGGCAATTCCGGTCGTGATTTCGCAATTGGGGCAGGTGCTGGTGCAAACTTCGGATAGCATTATTGTTGGCCAGTTTGCCGGAACAACCGCTTTGGCTGCCGTTTCTTTAGTCAACAGTGTTTTTATTGTGATTTTGGTGATCGGGATCGGCATTGCTTACGGTTTAACGCCTTTGATCGCGCAGGAAAACGGACGGGAGAATTATCAGGCTTGTGGCAAACTGCTTTCGGGAAGTTTAGCCATCAATATTATTTCCGGCGCGATACTGTTTTTATCGGTATATTTTGGGTCTGTGTTCGCACTAAACCACCTCGACCAGTCGCCAGCCGTTATCCGCGAAGCAAAACCATTTTTAGTGTTGATGGGCTTTTCCATCATTCCGCTGATGGTTTTTAACACCTTTAAACAATTTGCCGAAGGCTTGGGCTTTACCAAACAAGCCATGATGATTTCCATTTGGGGAAATATCCTGAACATTTGCCTGGGGATTATTTTTGTAAAAGGCTTGTTTGGCCTAACACCGATGGGCGTTCGCGGCGTAGGTTTAAGCACGGTGATAGACCGAAGCGTGATGGCAATCGTCATCAGCTTTTACGTTTTTCGGTCGAAGCATTTCAAAAAATACCTTTCCGGCTTTCAATTGTTGAAATTCAGCAAAAGTATTTCCAAACGCATTTTGGCTATCGGCGCACCAGTTGCCATCCAATATGCTTGCGAAGTAAGTGCGTTTAGCGGTGCCGCCATTATGATCGGTACGATTGGCGCGGTAGAACTGGCGGCGCACCAAGTTGCCATCAACCTTGCTTCCATCACGTATATGATGGCCAGCGGTATTGCCGCCGCAGCGGCCATTCGTTCCGGCAATTACTTTGGCGCAAGAAATTATGCGATGCTTCGTTTATCGGCCATTTCCAGTTACCACATTGTTTTGATTTTTATGAGTTGTACCGCAATCATTTTCGCGCTTGCAAACCACCTCATTCCTTGGGTTTATACAACTGACAAAAATGTGATCAGCTTTGCTGCCCAACTGCTTTTGATTGCCGCCTTGTTCCAGCTTTTTGATGGCACGCAGGTGGTTGGTTTAGGTATTTTGCGCGGTATGGGCGATGTAAGCATTCCCGCTTTTATCACTTTTATTGCTTATTGGATAGTTGGCTTGCCGGTCGGTTATTTCCTCGGCATCAAACTAAACCTTGGCGTTACAGGCATTTGGTACGGACTGACGCTTGGGCTGGTGGTTGCCTCCCTCCTGCTTTATTTCCGCTTTGATTATTTCAGCAAGGTGCTGCAAAAAACAAAAAATACAGAAACCTTTGTTTAAAAAGTTTCTGTAAAGCTTTATTTAAAAGCCAGTTTAATCCGGTTAGGAATAGTTGAGGAAAATGTTTTGGCACGTTTTTTAATTTCCTCGCGTCTTTTTTCTTGTTTAAACTTTTCAACGCGGTCTACAACAGCTTCCCGTGTAGCTACATTGTATTTTGCCATCGCCTGTTCAATCGAAACCAAACCTGCGTTAATCTCTTTAACCATTTTTTTCATTTGATTTTCACGCATCAACGTGGCCATCATATATAAATTTTGCATAATAATTCTACTTTAATGATAACAGCCCTTCGTAAGCCGTTTTATACTTTTACGAAGAACGATCAAAAAGGTTGCCAATATTATTAGACATTTAATTATTTAATGTTAAGTTGATATTAAAATTACATATTTGTTGACAGTTTATTAAAAATACAAATCAATTGCTGTTTTATACGTATTGCAATGCGCGTCAACAATATCTTTAATATCTGTAGAATAACCGCCGCCCATACTTACCTGGACAGGGATTTGATTTGCCTGACATAATTGCAGTACAAACTCATCGCGCGCTTTGCAGCCTTCTTTGGATAAAGCCAATTTCCCCAATTTATCCGTTGCCAACACGTCCACGCCGGCCAGGTAAAAAATAAAATCAGGTTTAACTTCCTTGATTAACTTTGGCAATGCTTCTTTTAGCACCATAAAATAAGCATCGTCTGTAATGCCGTCGGGCAGCGGAATATCCAGATCAGAGCGTTCTTTTCGATAAGGGAAATTGTTGGCGCCATGCATAGAAAACGTGAATACTTTAGGTTGATGTGCAAATATTTCGGCCGTTCCGTTTCCCTGGTGCACATCCAAATCCACAATTAAAACAGATTTGGCTAATGCTTCTTTTAGCAGGTAATTTGCGGCAATCGCCTGATCGTTCAGCATACAAAAACCTTCGCCCCAATTGCTGCCAGCATGGTGCGTGCCGCCGGCAACATTAAAAGCGATACCGTTTTCAAAAGCGAAATGGCAGCCATCAATTGTTCCCTGCGCAATCCGGATTTCGCGTTCTACCAATTGTGCCGATAACGGGAAACCGATACGCCGTTGTTCTTTCACGGGCAACGTCAAATCGCGCAATTGCTGCCAGTAATTTGCATCGTGTGTCCACAATATTTTTTCTTCGGAAATTGGTTTTGGGGAGAAGATATTTTCTGCCGAAATCACACCTTCGTGCAGCAGTTGCGCCGGGATCAGTTCGTACTTCAGCATCGGGAAACGATGGCCGGGCGGCAAAGGGTGCGCGTAGATGGGATCGAAAGCTATTTTCAGCATAAAAGTATAAACTGAAATAAAAGAAGAGGTTTGTTTGAAACAGGAATTTATTTTTAACTTTAATCGTCAAAAAACGAGATTATGAGAAACACAAAACTAGGTCGGTTTTTCCTTTACATTTTAATACAAGCACCAATATTGTTCCTTTGCAATATGATAGGAAATATATATCCGCTTAAAGAAAATATCATCATGAGTATTTGCGCAAGCATTTTTTCTGCACTTTTATTTCAGCCAATGAACAGATTAATTTTATACCTAAAACAAAAATTCTTTCTTAAAAATACTTTAAGCAAGTAATGCTTCTTTTACCACAT
The DNA here is from genome assembly GCA_964244955.1 of uncultured Sphingobacteriaceae bacterium. Classification (GTDB taxonomy): domain Bacteria; phylum Bacteroidota; class Bacteroidia; order Sphingobacteriales; family Sphingobacteriaceae; genus Mucilaginibacter_A. The sequence goes on from CAXTKQ010000018.1 coordinate 37,169, forward strand.
AAAAAAAGGTGAACCCAAAAGCCCACCTTTTTACAAATCACAATACTGCGCTTACAAT
>CAXTKQ010000019.1:0-28154 GCA_964244955.1 uncultured Sphingobacteriaceae bacterium
GCGCAGGGCCAAGGGCATCGCAGTTTTTGGTTTTAGGGGCGAAATGCCATGCCGTTATCTCCGGAAAATATTCGCCGGATATAGAAGATGTACAAGCCGTGGCAAAACCAATCTTGCGCCATCGTATTGTACGTAATTACCGGGCAGAAGCTGAGGGATTATCTGCTGACCAGATTATTGAACAATTGTTTTAAGGAGAATTTTTATATCAACAATAAAGGCCGCTCAATCCAGCGGCCTTTATTGTTGATACTGTTTTTACCAGCTATTTTTCAATGGGCGAAAATATCTCTACCAAAATATTCCATTTGTGGGATTTGTCCGGCTCCCAAATGCGGATATAATTGTAATTGTTGGTGATGGTGCCTTTCTTGATTTTTGCTTTGCCATAACTGTAGGCCAAATCGCCGCTAACGGCACGGCCAGAACCGGTATTTAAGGCTTCGATTGAAATGGCCTGGTTATTAATAAACTGTAAGATTTTGTCCTGGCCAACCATCGGTTCAAACCCTGGGAAATAATAGCGGCCATCCAAGGCTAAAAACTCTTTGTAAGCAGAAAGGGCCGAAAAACCCAGCGAAGTATTAAACAGTTTATCGGTAGTGGTAATGATAGTGCGGCCGTTAAAAGGGTCTTTGCTTTGGATGCGGGGCGAAGTGGCAGCATCTTTAAAATCAACAGTTTGCTCCTGTTTCGGTTCCGGGTGTTCCATATTGATGTTAAAAAGCAGCTTCAGCTTACCCGATAAATCTGTACGCCAGATGGAAAGGTATTCGCCAAAACTGACGTCATCTGTACCATTTTTAATGGTATAAGGACCGGCCGTAAATGCGAGGTCGCCGTTGGCAGAAATACGTGCAATTTTCGGAACCGAAGTTAATTTCCCTGTTATTTTTCCGCTTTCGGCATAATACGTTTTAGCCAAAACAGGCTCTGGTTTAAACACCATTGCTTCCGGGTCTGCAACTGCCAGCATACCATCGCGTATCCCTTTTTGGGCAGTTACACGGTTGTATTCTTTTTCTGCATCCAATACTTCTTTTACCTGTGTAATTTTTTGTGCCGAAGCCAAGCCGTTAAAGCATAAAAAAGCTACAAAAGCAGTACATATTTTTTTCATTGGTATTCTTGGTTTTGTTATGAATTTAGAATAAGGTTTTGTTGAGTCAAAGTTTAACTTTTATGATTTTTGATCAAAGAAAAATCTGGCTGCAAGTTATTGTTTTTTCTGCTGATACAACTAATCACAAAGCAGCAGCAAAAAATGCTTCTGCTCAAGCTTAACTGTATTCGTTCAGCTTTATTATCCAAATGAAGGATGAAGTTGCAGGATTAAGGTTATGAGCAATGCTTCTTTTAGCACCTAAATTTTAGTCCAACTTGTGCCTTCTTTGCTGTCTTTAAGCTGATAACCAATCTTTTGCAAACCTTGTCTGATTTTGTCGGATGTGGCATAGTCCTGGTTTGTTTTTGCTTCGCTACGTAAATCAATTACAAAATCCAGCACTTTTGGCAGTTCGTCTGTTGCTGCGGATTCATCTTTCAAACCCAATACATCAATTATAAAATTTTGTAACAATTGCTGTAAAAGTTCAAGGTTTGGCTGATCAATTTTCAACTTTTGATCATGGACAGAATTAACCAAACGGCAAACTTCAAACAGTTCGGCTATCAAAACCGGGCTGTTAAAATCGTCGTTCATCGCCTCGTAACACCTTTGCTGCAAAGGTTCGATTTCTATTTCCCCTGTTGCATTTGCTTTTAAGTTTGGTGCCAATGCAAACGCGTTCATCAACCTTTTAAAGCCTTTTTCGGATGCATCCAAAGCTTCGTTAGAAAAATCTAACGTGCTGCGGTAATGCGCCTGCAACATAAAAAAACGGACAGTCATCGGACTAAAACCTTTGTTTAACAAAGAATGGTTGCCGCTAAACAATTCCTGCGGCAAAAAACTATTGCCTAAAGATTTCGACATTTTTTGCCCGTTCACGGTCAGCATATTGGTATGGATCCAATAGTTGGCGGGCATCTTTCCGCAAGCAGCTTCGTTTTGTGCAATTTCGTTAGTATGATGCGTTGGCGCCAAATCCATTCCGCCGCCGTGGATATCAAACTGTTCGCCCAAATATTTATGGCTCATGGCCGAGCATTCTAAATGCCAGCCCGGAAAACCAACGCTCCAGGGCGAAGGCCATTTCATCAGATGTTCTGGTTTTGCTTTAATCCACAGTGCAAAATCCAGCTTGCCGCGTTTTTCTTCCTGGCCGCCTAAATTGCGTGTATTGTTCAGCATGTCTTCCAAATTGCGGTTGCTTAAAATGCCGTAATTGTGCTGCTGGTTGTATTTCTCCACATCAAAATAAACCGAACCGTTTACTTCGTAAGCAAAACCTTTTTCCAATACTGTTTTTACCAGTTCAATTTGTTCGATGATGTGGCCGGTTGCCGTTGGTTCAATGCTGGGTGGTTTTACATTGAAAATCTGCATTACGTCGTGGAAATCAACCGAATATTTCTGTACAATTTCCATCGGCTCCAACTGCGCCAGTTTTGCTTTTTTGGAGATTTTATCTTCGCCTTCATCGGTATCACCTTCTAAATGGCCGGCATCAGTAATATTTCGCACGTAGCGGACTTTATAACCCAAATGCGTGAGGTATCGAAAAATAAGATCGAAAGAAATAAACGTACGGCAATTGCCCAAATGCACATCGCTGTAAACAGTTGGGCCGCAAACATACATGCCCACAAACGGCGGGTTAATGGCTTTAAATTCTTCTTTTTTGCGCGATAAAGTGTTGTAAATAAAAAGCTTTTGCTGCATCGGGCAAATTTAGACAAAAAGGCGGTTTTTTGTTACTTCAAACGCAAATCGGCACGGATGCCGTAATGGTCGGAAAGCTTTTTCTTAAGTACCAGGTAATTGATCACCTCAAATTTGGGCTGTGCCAAGATATAATCAATCTGATAATTGGGGAAATCACCATTATAAGTGGCGCCAAAACCGTTCCCTTTTTCGCGGAAAGCATTGACCAAACCTTCCGACATTTTATTGAGGGCAAAAGAAGCAGGCGTATCGTTAAAATCCCCGGCAATAATAAAAGGATAAGGCGAAGTAGCGGCATGGTTTTTTACCAAATAAACCTGCTCGCTGCGTTTTAAAAATGCTTTTTTTAGCTTGCTTAAAATGCGTTTGTACGAATGCACGTTGGTTTCTTCGGCTTTTTTAACGCTGTCAATCGTTTGGTAATCTTCGGGCATAAATTGGATAGACTGCAAATGCACGGCATAAACGCGGATAATTTTATCTGCTTTTTTTATATCAATATAAATACACTGGTTGGTACTGTTGTTATCTGCAAGCGGGATCAAACCTTTGTTGATGATTGGGAATTTTGAAAAAGCTGCAATGCCGTTGCCTTCGTAATCAATATTGTTCACCACAAAACGGTAGAAATAAGGCGTGTGCAAAGCTTTTTTGATGGAATCAACCATGGCGGCTTCCCCTTTTTTACGGCTAAAAAATTCCTGGATGCAAAGTACGTCGGGTTGCTCATTTTTAATAATCTGCAAAATTTCTGTGCGCGTTGGTTTTGAAGCGTTGGCGCCAACGCCTTGAAAACTATGCACATTGTAAGTCATCAGCCTTAAATAATTGGCGGATTTTTTTGGCCCGTCAGCAGTAGTGGAACTAAAATTAAAACTCTTGGCAAAAATGCTCCAGCCAATTAAAATACTTAGCAGTGGGATGAAAATAAACTTGCTGAAACGGAGCAGCCAATACAAAGCCAGGATGATGTTGGCAATTAAAAGCGGCGGATAAGCCAGTCCAAAAAAAACAAGCGGCCAGCAGGTACGCGGGTCAATTAAACTGGCCAGCAGGCTCAACAGAATAGAAACGGAAGCTATAATGGTAAAAACTAAAACCACATAATCAAAAAAGTGTAGTTTCTTTTTTTTAACTGGTTTCGTCTTTGCTGGCATTGAACAGGATTTCTTTTTCTTTTTTGCTGAGGCTTGCGTAGCCGGATTGCGAAATTTTGTCTAATATAGAATCTATTTCTTCTTCTTTAGGGCGTACCGTACTGTTTTTAGCATAGTTCTTTGATACGACATGCAGCGTTTTAGGTTTTGAAAAACGTTCGAAAGCGCGGCCCAATGCTGTACTGCCTTGTATATGTTTGATGTAAAAGAAACCTGCAATGGCACCGCCGATATGCGAAATTTCGCCACCTGCATTTGGCCCGGTGATGCTAATGAGGTCAAACAAAACATAAAACAAGGCAATCCACTTTAATTTTACCGAGCCGAGAAACAGCAGTTGAATGGTATAATCGGGCAGTAAAGTTGCGGTTGCCACAATGATGGCCATTACCGCAGCCGAAGCGCCAACAGTTGTGGATACTGTTTTTACATCGGCAAAAAGCGGGAAGACGTTGTAGAAAAGCACGTATAAAAAGGCACCTGCCAAGCCGCCGATGATGTACAGATCAACCAGCTTTTTTCCGCCGAGATATTCCTGGAAAATGCCGCCCATCCAGTAAAACCACAACATGTTAAACAGGATATGGAAAAACCCGCTGTGCAAAAACATGTAGGTTAAAGGCGTCCAAAAACGGATCAATAATTTTGGCAGGTACGAGGGAACGGCCAGATAATCATTGAGCGTTGCCGAAATGATGGCGTTGCGTGTCGTCAGCATTTCTACAACGCCCAACAGGCTCAAAAATAAAAAAACAATAACATTAATACCGATCAGCATATTTAACCGGTTTCCTGAACGAAACACTTGTGTACGAATTTCTTCCCACATAAAAATTATCAGTTTAAAAGATTTTCATTGAACTTGTTCAAACTTATTCCTTTGTGTTTTATACCATGCTTCTTTTACCGCCCAAAAATCAGTGGGCTATTTGTTTTGATTTGTTTAGGCTGATACAAACACCAATTTTTATAGGGTAAAAGAAGCATCAGCCGAAAAAAAGAGGGCCGAAAAAAAGTTTAAAAAATTTCATTGTAATAACGGCACATTAATAAAAATCGTTTGTCCGGCGCATGCCCCAAATTTTTAATAAAATATAACCAAAAAGCGCACCGCCTAAATGGGCAAAATGTGCAACATCAGTTTGGTGTTGGCTCAAACCCAAATATAATTCTACCACAATATAACCAATTACGGCATATTTTGCTTTTACCGGAATCGGGATCAGCATAATATATAAACTGGTTTCGGAGTATAAAACGCCAAAGGCAACCAAAATTCCAAACAAAGCCCCGGATGCGCCAACCATTGGTTCAGCATAAATAGCCCGAAGCTTTCCTACATCTTCCGGCGAAATGTTATAATTCATGGCCGGGTCAAAAGTAAAGCTGCCCAAAATGCCATGCACTTCTATCGCCTGCACCAGCATTTGCAAAGCTAAAGCGCCTAAACCTGTAATGAAATAATAGTTAAAGAAACGCTTTGAACCCATGTAATTTTCAATAGCGGGACCAAACATGTACAAAGCAAACATATTGAAAAAGATATGCGCCCAACCGCCATGCATAAACATGTACGTAATAATTTGCCAAACCCGAAAATGAGGCGAATTGAAGTAAAAAGCACCCAAATGAAAGGCCAGTTCGATGCCCATACTTTGAAAAACCAAAGTGGCGATAAAGAAAATAATATTAATGATCAGCAGGTTTTTTACAACGGGCGTAAGGTTGGCTAAAGGCGATTGTCCGAATAAATTCATGGTTTTGGCAGAAGCGGTTCGATGCTTCTTTTATCGATCAAGTTTTTGTAAAAGCTCTTCTAAAGTATAAGTAATGATAACGGGTTTGCTGCTTAAAGAAACGTTGGGCAGTTGGCAGGCAAACAGTTGGTCAATCAATTGGTTCATTTCCTCTAATGAAAAACGGGTGCCGGGTTTTACGGCTGCATTTCGGGCAAGCGTTCGGGCTAAATTATCGTGCTTGCTCAATTTTAAAGCCGATTGGTTGTTTTTGAAACCTTCCAGCAATTTTTCCAGCATTTCGCTTTCAATGGCATTAGTCAATTCTGCCGGAACGCCTTCTACAATCACCGTGTTTTTTCCGAATTCTCTAATATCAAAACCTAAAGCACGAACATCGTTAAACAAGCTTTTTAACAGCTCAAAATCCGGCGTACTTAATGTGATGCTTTGCGGAAATAAAGTTTGCTGACTAACACCGGTATGGTTTTCTAACTGCACCAAAAAACGTTCGTACAAAATCCGTTCGTGCGCGGCCTGCTGGTCAATCAGCATAAAACCGGATTTTATTTGCGATAAAATAAAACGGTTATGGATCTGGAACAATTGCCGTTCGCTCGATTTTGTTAGCTGCTGGTTATCCACCGCAATTTCGCGCTGCTGCATCTCAATTTGGTGTTGCTGCGCGATTTTTCCCTGTGTTATTTCGTACAGCGTGTCCCAGTTTTGCACAAAATCCGGTTTGCGCCTTTCGGCCGATTGCCGCAAAACCGAAGTATCGGATGCTGTTTTTACCTCGTTAAAAAAAGGATTAAAATCCGGGTTAAAATTGATTCCTGGCGGAACAATCTGATCTAATGGTTTGTGGGTGATCATCTGGTCAAAACCAGTTTCCTGGTTAAAATCCAATGAAGGCGTGATGTTGTATTGGCCCAAAGAACGTTTTACGGCCGAACGGATAATGGCATAAATCGCTTTTTCGTCCTGGTATTTTATTTCAGTTTTTGTTGGGTGAACGTTGATGTCGATCTTGGCCGGATCAATCGAAATAAAAAGAACATAAAGCGGAAAGCTGTCGTCCTGCAACAATTCTTCAAAAGCCGAAGAAACGGCGTGGTTTAAATAATTATCGCGGATAAAACGGTTGTTCACAAAGAAGAACTGCTCGCCGCGTGTTTTGCGTGCAAATTCTGGTTTGCCCACAAATCCGTCCAACTTAATAATTGACGTATCTTCTTTTACCGGCACTAATTTTTGGTTGTAATTATTGCCAAAAAGATGCACGATGCGTTGTTTTAAAGAAGCGGAAGGCAGATGAAAAACTTCCTGCCCATCATGGTGCAGCGTAAAAAATACCTGCGGATAAGACAGTGCCACGCGTTGAAATTCGTCAATAATGTGACGCATTTCTATCGAATTCCCTTTCAAAAAATTGCGGCGCGCAGGCGTATTGTAAAAAAGGTTTTTGATGCAAACCGAAGTTCCGGCAGCGGTGGCGCATGGTTCCTGGCTTACCACAGTTGAGGCTTCAATGCAAATCTTGGTGCCCAGTTCGTCTTCGTGCCGCCTCGTCTTCAATTCCACCTGCGCAATAGCAGCGATGGAAGCCATGGCTTCGCCGCGAAAACCCATCGTTCGGATGGCAAAAAGGTCATCGGCTTTGCGGATTTTGGAAGTGGCATGGCGTTCAAAACACATCCGCGCATCGGTAAAACTCATGCCGCAACCATTGTCAATCACCTGGATCAAAGCTTTACCAGCCTCTTTTACAATCAGTTGGATTTTATCGGCGCCCGAATCAATTGCGTTCTCCAGCAATTCTTTTACGGCCGATGCAGGGCGTTGTACCACTTCTCCTGCGGCAATCTGGTTGGCAACAGCATCAGGCAAAAGGTGGATAATATCAGACATTAATCTTCCTCAGTTCTATTTCGATGCTAAATTAAAAAATTGATCGCATAACTTCGCAGTTTTACCGGGCCGATGTAGCTTTGCGAAATTTAAAATGATGGTTTACTGATAATATTTTTGCAGATTCGGATGAAATAACGACAAGTTGCACAAAAACCACGACACAATATTAATGGCAATTTCTGCAAAACCTTTTACCAAATTTATAGGCATAAAAACAGTATGTTGCCTGATGCTTCTTTTATCGGTGTTTTCTTGTAATCAGAAAAAAGAAAACAACGCCGATTTGCTGGTTAAAAACGCCCGTGTTTATACCATTGACAACCGTTTTGCCATTGCCGAAGCTTTTGCGGTGCGGGACGGAAAAATCCTGGAAGTTGGAAAAACGGCCGACCTCGAAAAAAAATATACTGCAAAAGAAGTAGTGGATGCGCACGGCAAAGCTGTTTTCCCGGGTTTTATTGATGCACATACGCATTTTTACGAATATGGAATGGGTTTGCAAACCGTGAATTTAAAGGATTTGCCAAGTTGGAATGTGGCGGTTGATTCCGTAAAAAGTTATGCTAAAAATAATACCGAAGGCTGGATCATCGGCAACGGCTGGGACCAAAACCGCTGGAAAACAAAGCAATTCCCCAACAAGCTGAAGTTAGACAGTTTGTTCCCCGAAAGGCCGGTTGTTTTAACGCGGGTTGACGGCCATGCGGCCATCGCAAACCAGGCGGCATTAAACATTGCAGGCATCAAACCAAACCAAAAAGTGGCCGGCGGAGCAATTGAAACGGTGAAAGGAAAACTGACCGGGATTTTGCTGGACAACGCCGTGAATCTGGTTACGCATAAAATTCCGGAACCAACCGAAGAGCAAACTCAAAATGCGTTATTACAGGCGCAGCGTAATTGTTTTGCGGTTGGCCTGACTACGGTTGATGATTGCGGTTTGGATTATCCTTTGGTCAACACCATCCGGCAGTTGCAAAACCGCGGCGATTTGAAGATGCGGCTATTTGTGATGCTGTCCGATAATCAGAAGAATTTGGATTTATTGTTTCGAAACGGTGCCGTCAAAACGCCGCGTTTAAATGTAAGTTCGGTCAAGGTTTATGCGGATGGCGCTTTGGGTTCGAGAGGCGCTTGTTTGCTAAAACCGTATTCCGATCAGCCTAAATGGAACGGATTTTTACGAAGCCCGCAAAAGCATTTTCAAGAAATAGCAGAGCTTCTGGCAAAAAAAGGTTTCCAAATGTGTACGCACGCCATCGGCGATTCGGCCAACCGTGTAATGCTGAAGATTTATGCTTCGGTTTTAAAAGGAAAAAATGACCGCCGCTGGCGTATTGAGCACAGCCAAATTGTTGATCCGGCTGATTTTAAATATTTTGGGGAGAACAACATCGTGCCTTCCGTCCAACCAACCCACGCCACTTCAGACATGAACTGGGCCGTTCAGCGTTTAGGAAAAATACGGCTAAAAACAGCATACGCTTACCAGCAATTGCTGCAGCAAAATGGCTGGCTGCCGTTGGGGACGGATTTTCCGGTAGAAAACATCAGCCCGTTTTATACCTTTTATGCGGCTGTGGAACGGAAAGATTTAAAAGGCTTGCCCGAAGACGGTTTTCAAAAAGAAAATGCGTTAACAAGAGAGCAAGCAATTAAAGGAATGACGATTTGGGCCGCAAAAGCCAATTTCCAGGAACATGAAAAAGGAAGTTTAGAGCCTGGAAAACTGGCCGATTTTGTGATTTTAGACCAGGATTTGATGCAAATTAAAGGTAGTGAACTGCCAAAAGTGAAAGTGTTGCAAACTTATATCAACGGAGAAAATGTATATAAAAAGCGTTAACCGGAATTGTTTGGCCGGAATTTTTTGGATCATGATCGCGCTGAGTTCGGCGTGTGCACAAGATCAGCACCAGCAAAACCAACAATTTTTAGCTGCTAAAAAAAGCATCGAAGCCTCCACCGTTTTGCTGAACAACCCGAACCAGTTGGTGCCGATTAAAAACCTGGATCAGCAAAAGTTTGCCAGCGTTCATTTTGGTTTTGAAAACGCTTCGGTTTTTGATAGTTTGTTGAATAAATATACCAAAGCCCAATCCTTCAATTCGGCCATTTACGATGCGGACAAAACGCTGAACAACCTGTTGTTTGATTTGAAGTTTTTTCAAACCGTCATCGTTCCGCTGGATAGAAATGACTTGAGCAATCCGGCTTTGATGCCTTTTTTAACTAACTTAGATCAGCATAAAAACCTCATTGTAGTTTGTTTTGGCACGCCAACTTTGCCCGCACAATTTGATGGGCTAAAAGGAGCATTAATCTGGTCGGCAACCAATTCGCCTGTTGCCGCAAACTATATTGCGCAATTAATTTTTGGCGGCGTGGCATCAAATCAAAAATTGACAGGCGATGTTTCGGCGAAGTATAAAAAAGGGACAGGATTTACGACCATACAAACCCGTTTGGCTTATTCGGTTCCGGAAGAAGCAGGCATCAACGCCAATAACTTAAACAGTTCGATTGATGCGATTGTTGCCGAAGCGATCCGCGCACAGGCAACGCCTGGCGCTGTGGTTTTGGTGGCCAGAAACGGAAAAGTGATTTTTAACAAAGCTTACGGCAGCCATAATTACAATGATACTTTAAAGGACAAAATCACGGATATTTTTGATCTGGCATCGGTAACCAAAGTTTCGGCCACAACAATGGAAACGATGCGGCTGTACGATCAGGGAAAGCTGAATTTGGATTCTACCGCGGGTACGTATTTGGTTTCCGCCCGGAACACGAACAAAAATGATCTGAAAATCCGCGAGTTTTTAACGCACCAAACAGGCATGGTTCCGGATATCATCACCTGGGAAAAACTGAAAGCCGTGGACCGAAGTGCTGATTCTTCCGCCACCTTTCCAACCAAAGTAGCTGATCATTTTTATTTAAGAAAAGATTATTTTAAAAATGTGATCTGGCCGGACATGCTGAAATCGCCCATCAAAACACGCGGCAAATATGTGTACAGCGATTTGAGCATGTATTTTATGAAAGAAATTGTAGAAACCATTTCCGGCACGCCATTGAATGTTTATGTGCAGCAAAACTTCTATTCGCCGTTGGGGATGCAAACGGCCGGTTTTTTGCCGTTAAACCGTTTTCCAAAAAACCAGATTGTGCCTACAGAAAACGATATTGGTTTCCGCCATCAATTGCTGATTGGTTATGTGCACGATCAGGGCGCAGGTTTGCTGGGTGGCGTTTCCGGTCATGCCGGTTTGTTTGCAAGTGCCAATGATTTGGCAATTTTGTACCAGATGATTTTAAACCGCGGCACTTATGGCGGCACACAGTATTTTAAGCCCGAAACGGTTGATCTTTTTACTTCCAAACAATCTGATGTGAGCCGGCGTGGTTTAGGTTTTGACCGTTGGGACCCAAACCGCGATACAAAATATCCTTCGGTTTTGGCTTCTGACCAGACTTATGGGCACACCGGTTATACCGGAACTTGTTTTTGGGTTGACCCGAAATATAATTTGGTTTATATCTTCCTTTCTAACCGCGTTAATCCAAAAGTTACCGAAAAGTTATCCTCGCTGGGCATCCGCAGAAGGGTACAGGATGCTGTTTACGAAGCCATACAAAAAGGCGTACAATAACAAAAAAGCTGTTTAAATTTTATCCGGTTTATTTTTTCGATACTTCTTTTACCACCTAAAAATCATTGTCTTTTTGTGGTTTACCTACTGGTAAAATATCCAGGCACAAATTTTTGGGCATAAAAGAAGTACTATAAATTTCATTATAAAACTTTAAATAGGTTCTAAAAGGCATGGTTTTTGTAATTCAAGGGAAAAAATTAATCTTAAGTATGAAAAAAATTATTTTAGTGTTAGTAATTGCAGTATTAGGTTTTAGTACGCAAGCTTTTTGTCAAACAGACACCGTTAAATTGAGCAAGCAATACGCTGATGTAACCAAAGATATTGCTGATTTGCAGGTGAAACTGCAGGATGCGCAAAGCAAATTGCCAACCCAGGAGGCAAAAGCACAAAGCGCAAAGCAGCAACCAGGCACAAAATGCCACCGATGCGGATTATAGCAAAACCAGAAAAGCACAAAAGGCAGCCAGGCGTGCAGCAAACAAATCATCAGATGCAAAAAGCGAAAACGGTGATGTAAAGGATTTGAACAATAAAATTAATAACCTGAACAAAGACATCGCAAAAAAGCAAAAGAAGCAACAGGAACTACAGGCCAAACTTACGGCTGCAAGGTCAGCTTCCGGCCAATCAGCACAAAGTACAGGTGCTACAACTACGCCTTAATTATTACATAAAAATCAGATTCTGCAATTTATAAACATATAGATTTGTGTATAAATCAGATTAATGAAAATAGGTATTGTATGCTATCCAACGTTCGGTGGCAGCGGTGTTGTTGCCACCGAATTAGGAAAAGCTTTAGCAGATCATGGCCATCAGGTACACTTTATCACCTATAACCAACCGGCGCGGTTAGATTTTTTTTCTGAAAACCTGTTTTACCACGAAGTTGCCGTTTCCAAATACCCTTTGTTTGATTACGCACCTTATGAAATTGCTTTGACCAGCAAAATTGTTGACGTGGTTCGTTTTGAAAAGCTGGATTTGCTGCATGTTCATTATGCAATCCCACATGCTTCGGCGGCTTATCTGGCCAAACAAATTTTGAAAACTTACGGCATCCATATTCCCTTTGTAACCACTTTGCACGGAACGGATATCACCTTGGTTGGCAAAGACCGGACGTTTAAACCGGTTGTTACTTTTTCTATCAACATGTCTGACGGGGTTACTGCTGTTTCACATCACTTAAAGCAAGACACGTTGGATTTTTTTGATATTGAAAACGAAATCCGCGTTATCCCCAATTTTATTGATTTAAAACGTTTCAGCAAAAAAGCCAAAGACCATTTTAAAAAAGCGATTGCGCCTTCGGGAGAAAAAATATTGGTGCATACTTCTAACTTCCGTAAAGTAAAACGGACAGAAGATGTGATCAAACTGTTTGCAATCGTAAACAAAAAACTGCCTTCCAAACTCTTAATGGTTGGTGATGGCCCCGAACGTTCGATGTGCGAACAGCTTTGCCGGGATTTAAACGTGTGCGACAATGTGCGTTTTTTAGGTAAGCAGGATGCAGTAGAGGAAATTTTATCTGTTGCCGATCTTTTTTTGATGCCATCCGAATCCGAAAGTTTTGGTTTGGCTGCGCTGGAAGCTATGGCTTGTAAAGTGCCGGTGGTAAGTTCTAATACGGGCGGAATACCGGAATTGAACGTAGAAGGCGTAACCGGGTTTATGACAGCCGTTGGCGATGTGGAAGCCCTGGCCGAAAGGTGTATTTATATTTTGGAGGACGAGGAACGCTTGAAACAATTTAAAGAGAACGCTTTGGAACGCGCCAAAGAGTTCGACCTGAGCCTGATTTTGCCTTTGTATGAAGATTATTACCGCGAAGTCATCGAGCGCTCAAAAGTAACAGCATGATTTTTAGGGGATAAAAGAAGTATGGTAAGAAGGTCCGGAAATTGGTAAAGTTAGGAAGACCGGAAGTGCTGTCATTCCGACGATAGGAGGAATCTTATTTGAAGAAGTTTAACTTTTGTTATTGAAAAAAGGTTTCTCCCTTCGGTAGGAAATGACAGAACAATGCTTCTTTTATCAACAAAAATTTAGTGTTTCTTGAAAGAAGATTTCTCCCTTCGGTACGAAATGACAGAACACATACTTCTTTTACGGCATAAAAATTAGTGTCGGCATCGTAATCAAACTAAAAAGTAAATCAGCCTAACATTTTGTAATTTGTATTTTTAAGTTACTTTTGCAAAAAATAATTCTATAAAAGCGGAAGTGGCGTAATTGGTAGCCGCACCAGACTTAGGATCTGGCGCCGCGAGGCGTGGGGGTTCGAGTCCCTTCTTCCGCACTTGGTTTCCTCCGTCGTTTTTAAAACATGACGGAGGAATTTTTTTATCATACAAAAACAGTTCAAAAAAAAATGAATATCACCCAGGAAAAAATAGATGATTTAAACGCTGTTTTAACCATCAAAATCAATCAGGAAGATTACCAGGCGCGCGTTGAAAAAGTGATTAAAGAACAGGCAAAAAAAGCAAAACTGCCAGGTTTTCGTCCGGGCATGGTTCCGGCGGCACATATCAAAAAAATGTATGGCAAAAGTATTTTGGTTGATGAAATTAACCATTTGCTTTCCGATTCTTTGAACAATTACATCACCGAAAACCAATTGGAAGTGTTGGGCCAGCCATTGCCAAAAGTGGACGACGACAAGCAATTTAACTGGGATTTTACCGAAGATTACGAGTTTAATTACGAAATGGGTTTGGCGCCCGAATTTCAATTGGATTTTTCTGCTGCCGACCATGTTCCGCAATACGTCATTAAAATTGATGACGAAACGCTGCAATCACGCATCAAAAATATCCGCAGAAGCTATGGAAAGATGACAAACCCTGACGTATCGGCAGGTGATGATGTGTTATATTCCGAATTGAAGCAGCTTTCTCCGGATGGTTCTGTTTTTGAAGGTGGCATAACCAATACGGCTTCTGTTCGTTTAGATCAAATTACGGACGAAGCGGTAAAAAGTTCTTTGCTTGGCTTGAAAAAAGGCGATGTTGTAACGATTGACCTAAATAAAGCGTTTGACAACGATGCAGCGAAAATTGCCGGTTTGTTAAAAATTGACGAAGAAACTGCAGTGGATTTAAAATCAAACTTTAGCCTGACGGTAAAAAACGTAAACCGTTTGGAAGAGTCTGATTTAAACCAGGAATTTTTTGATAAAGTTTTTGGCCCGGATGTGATTCATTCGGAAGAAGAGTTTAGGACAAAAATCACCGAAGAACTGGAAGCGATGATGCAGCAGGACGCAGAACGCAAACTGCAAGACGATTTGTATCAATACGTTACGCAAAAAGTAAACTTCGAGTTGCCGGACGAGTTTTTGAAGCGGTGGCTGAAAGCAACCAACGAAAAATTAAGCGACCAGGAGCTGGAAGAAGGTTACAACGATTTTGCCAAAAACCTGAAATGGACACTGATCGAAAACAAGATTGTTAAAGACCACAACATCGAAATTAAATACGAAGATGTGTTCCAGACTGCAAAACAACGTTTGGATGCGCAGTTTAAAATGTACAGTCAGCAAGCTTTAAACGAAGAGCAGTTAGGCCAGTACACCGTACAATTTTTACAAAATAAAGACAACGCCAACAAGATTTTTGAAGAAGTAAAAGCACTGAAAGTTTTTGATTACCTAAAAACAGTTGTTACTTTAGATAAAAAAGAAATAGATAATAATCAGTTTAAAAAACTGGAATAATTTTTTAACAAATATTAAAGTTAATGGTTATCCGGTTCTATAAGCAATTGGATAACCATTGTTTTTTTATAGAGATATGCAAATAGATAAAAATGAGTTCAGAAAGTATGCCGTTAAGCATCATCGCTTAAATGGTATTTATGTAGATAAATTTATAGCCGGTGTAGAAAAAAGCCAACTACCAACTGGTATGACGCCTTATATTATTGAGGAACGCCAGCTAAATGTAGCACAAATGGACGTGTTTTCTCGTTTGATGATGGATCGGATCATCTTTTTAGGCGATGCCGTGATGGATCAAAATGCCAACATCATCCA
The DNA here is from genome assembly GCA_964244955.1 of uncultured Sphingobacteriaceae bacterium. Classification (GTDB taxonomy): domain Bacteria; phylum Bacteroidota; class Bacteroidia; order Sphingobacteriales; family Sphingobacteriaceae; genus Mucilaginibacter_A. The sequence goes on from CAXTKQ010000019.1 coordinate 15,339, forward strand.
GGCGCAATTGCTTTTCCTGCAATCTACCGATGCAAAAAGAGATATCCAGATTTACATCAATTCTCCGGGCGGTTCTGTGTATGCAGGTTTGGGTATTTATGATACCATGCAGTTTATTTCTAATGATGTGGCTACCATTTGTACAGGTATGGCTGCTTCTATGGCTGCCGTTTTGCTTTGCGCAGGCACCAATGGCAAGCGTGCGGTATTGCCGCATTCCCGTGTCATGATCCACCAGCCATCCGGCGGTGCGCAAGGTGTTGCTTCAGATATGGAGATCAACCTGCGTGAAATGTTGAAACTAAAGAAAGAATTATACGATATAATCGCTAAACATTCCGGCCAATCGTATGACTGGGTAGAAAAATCATCAGACCGTGATTACTGGATGTCATCAGACGAAGCCAAAGAATTTGGCATGGTTGATGAAGTATTGCGTAGTAATAAAGCCGATAAGTAATTTTTTAAAACCATGAGCAAAACCAGCAAAGATATCAAATGTTCATTTTGTGGTGCCGGTAAACAGGATTCGTTAATGCTGATTGCCGGACTGGACGCTCATATTTGTGATAAATGCGTTAACCAGGCCAACGATATTTTGGCTGAAGAATTGAAACTGCGCAAAGTAAAATCGCCGCTGCAAACTTCATCTGCTATTTTAAAACCAGCCGAAATCAAAGTTCACCTTGACCAATATGTAATCGGTCAGGACGATGCTAAAAAGGTTTTATCGGTTGCAGTTTATAACCACTACAAAAGGCTGAACCAAAAAGTTGGCAAAGACGAAGTAGATATCGAAAAATCAAATATTATTTTGGTTGGCGAAACTGGTACAGGTAAAACTTTGCTGGCCAAAACTATTGCCAAGGTTTTGAACGTGCCTTTTTGTATTTGCGATGCAACGGTTTTAACAGAAGCAGGCTATGTTGGCGAAGATGTGGAAAGCATTTTAACGCGTTTATTGCAAGCTGCAGATTACGATGTTACTTTGGCCGAGCGCGGCATTGTTTACATTGATGAAGTAGATAAAATTGCCCGTAAAAGCGATAATCCGTCCATCACCCGCGATGTTTCTGGCGAAGGTGTGCAGCAAGCGTTGCTCAAAATTTTGGAAGGAACAATGGTGAACGTTCCACCGCAAGGTGGCCGGAAACATCCTGATCAAAAGATGATTACGGTAAACACCAGCAACATTTTGTTTATCTGCGGCGGCGCTTTTGACGGTATTGAAAAAAAGATTGCCAACCGGATGCGTACACAGACTGTCGGTTACAAATTAAAATCTGAAGATCAGGAAGTTGATCTCAAGAATTTATACAAGTATGTTTCTCCGCAGGATTTAAAATCTTTTGGTTTGATTCCCGAACTGATTGGCCGTTTGCCGGTGCTTACTTATTTGAAACCGTTAGACCGGGAAGCAATGTTGATGATTCTGACAGAGCCAAAAAATTCGCTCATCAAACAATACAACAAACTGTTTGAATACGAAGATGTGAAGCTGCACTTTGATCAGGAAGTTTTGGATTACGTGGTGGATAAAGCCATGGAATTTAAGCTTGGTGCCAGGGGACTGCGCTCTATTTGTGAAGCGATTATGATTGATGCGATGTTTGAAATCCCCTCGCAAAAAGAGCATCACAAACACTTGGATATTACGCTGGACTACGCCAGGGAGAAATTTGAAAAATCAGATTTGAAAAAGCTGAAAGCAGCATAGAAAAACCCCGGCCTTTAAGCCGGGGTTTTTTTGTACATTTATTTTTAGGCGATAAAAGAAGCATTATTATGAATGAAGAAAAAGACGTAAAAAAAGACGCAGAAATTGTAAAGCAATCCAATAAGGTAAAAGAAGTTCAAAGCCCGGTAAAATCGGGCCTCAAAACCAAAGAAGCGATTGTTGCCAACTGGCTGCCGCGTTACACCGGCAGGCCGTTGGATGATTTTAAAGAATACGTTATCCTCACCAATTTTTCTAAATACCTGCAGCTTTTTTCCGAATGGCATAATAATGCACCAATTATGGGTTTAGATAAACCCATGCAAAGTGTAACTGCAGACGGTATCACCATTATTAATTTTGGAATGGGAAGCGCGCTGGCAGCAACCGTAATGGATTTGCTAACGGCCATTCATCCAAAAGCCGTAATTTTTTTAGGAAAATGTGGCGGTTTGAAAAAAAACAACAATGTTGGTGATCTCATTTTGCCGATTGCTGCCATTCGTGGCGAAGGAACATCCAACGTTTATTTACCTTCCGAAGTGCCTGCTTTGCCTGCTTTTGCCTTACAAAAAGCCATCTCCACAACCATTCGAGATCACTCGCGTGATTACTGGACCGGAACCTGTTATACAACTAACCGACGCGTTTGGGAACATGATAAAAGCTTTAAAAAATACCTGAAAAGCATCCGTGCAATGGCTGTGGATATGGAAACCGCAACCATTTTTATCACCGGTTTTGCCAATAAAATCCCAACCGGTGCTTTGTTGCTGGTTTCGGATCAACCGATGATCCCCGAAGGTGTAAAAACTGCCGAAAGTGATTCGAGCGTAACCGAAAAATTTGTGGAAACGCATTTACGTGTTGGCATTGATTCGTTAAAGCAGTTGATCAACCACGGGTTAACTGTTAAGCATCTTCATTTTTAATCCAATCTCAAATAATCCAATACATCATTAGCCAAGTATCCTAAATTTGTATGATAATTTTTAGTGCATAAAAGAAGCATCAACATCATACTCTATAATCGCGATAGAAAACATGTGGTATAACAACATACTCGAAACCATCGGTAATACACCGCTGGTTAAATTAAACATCATCCCGAAAGACATCAAGGCAACGGTTTTGGCCAAGATCGAAACCACCAATCCGGGCAATTCCATCAAAGACCGAATGGCTTTAAAAATGATTGAAGATGCCGAAAAAAGCGGAAAGCTAAAACCAGGCGGAACAATTATCGAAGGCACTTCGGGCAATACCGGAATGGGTTTGGCTATTGCGGCCGTCATCAAAGGTTACAAATGTATTTTCACCACGACGGATAAACAATCCAAAGAAAAAGTGGATGCGTTACGCGCTTTTGGTGCCGAAGTAATTGTTTGCCCAACAAACGTTGACCCGGAAGATGCGCGTTCTTATTATTCCGTTTCTACCCGTTTGGAGCGCGAAGTCCCGAATTCCTGGAAGCCAAACCAGTACGATAATCCATCCAACACGCAAGCCAACTACGAGCAAACCGGACCGGAAATTTGGGAACAAACCGAAGGAAAAATTACGCATCTAATTGTTGGAGCCGGAACAGGCGGAACGATTTCCGGGGCAGGAAAATTTTTGAAGAAAAAGAATCCGGCAATACAGGTTTTAGGAATTGATACGTACGGTTCCGTTTTTAAAAAATACAAGGAAACCGGGATTTTGGACAAAAACGAGATTTATCCGTATATCACTGAAGGTATCGGAGAAGATTTTTTGCCTCAAAATGTAAACTTTGATGTCATTGATCATTTTGAAAAAGTAAGCGATAAGGATGCAGCCTTAATGACGCGGGAAATTGCACGCAAAGAAGGTATTTTCGCCGGTAACTCTGCCGGTTCGGCTGTTGCCGGATTGATGCAGATGAAAGACCGTTTCAAAGAAGGCGATGTGGTGGTGGTTATTTTCCCAGACCATGGCTCGCGCTACATGGGCAAAATGTACAACGAAGACTGGCTTCGCGAACGCGGCTTTTTAAAAGACGAAAAGTTAACTGCAAGAAGTATTATCGGCAAAGAATCGGGCAAAGAAATCATAACCATTGATTGTGAAGAACCCATTTTGAAAGCCATCAACATTATCAAAGCTTTAAATATTTCTCAAATCCCGGTTACGCAACACGAAATGATCATCGGCAAAATTACCGAAAGCGATATTTTGGACGCGTTGCTGGAAAACCCGGCTTTAAAATCACATCCGGTTAAAGATATTTTGACCACGCCGTTCCCTTTTGTGGATTTGAACACTTCCATAGATAAGATTTCTTCCTTAATCAACAAAGACAACACCGCTGTTTTGGTGGAAGATGAAAACGGCAAGTTTAAGATTATTACGCAATATGATATTATTAATGCGATTTCGGCGTAGTGGTTTAACAAATTTATGCCAATAAAAGAAGCATTGCCCGGTTACAAGCAATGCTTCTTTTACCACCTAAAAATTGGTGTTTAAATGCGTTTGATATCGGCGCCTAAAGCAATCAAGCGTTTATCAATATGCTGATAACCACGTTCTATCTGTTCAATATTACTGATGACCGACTTGCCTTTTGCAGATAAAGCAGCGATCAGCAGGGAAACGCCGGCACGGATATCCGGAGAAGTCATTTCGATGCCGCGCAACTGTACTTTTTTATCCAAACCAATAACGGTTGCACGGTGCGGATCGCAAAGGATAATTTGTGCGCCCATATCAATCAGTTTATCCACAAAAAATAAACGGCTTTCGAACATTTTTTGATGGATCAAAACGGAACCTTTTGCCTGTGTGGCAATTACTAAAACAATGCTTAATAAATCCGGCGTAAAACCCGGCCACGGTGCATCGGCAATGGTTAGGATCGAGCCATCAATAAAAGTATCAATCTCGTAATGTTTTTGGGCGGGAATGTAAATATCGTCTCCGCGCAACTCAAACTGAATGCCTAAGCGGGAAAAAGTATTCGGAATGATACCGAGTTCCTGAAACTGTACATTTTTTATCGTAATTTCAGATTCCGTCATGGCGGCCAAACCTATGAAAGAACCAATCTCGATCATGTCTGGCAACAAACGATGTTCTGTTCCGCCTAATTTTTCCACGCCTTCAATCGTTAACAAATTCGATTTAATGCCCGATATTTTTGCGCCCATGCGGTTTAGCATTTTGCAGAGTTGCTGCAAATAAGGTTCGCAGGCAGCGTTGTAAATGGTGGTCGTTCCTTTGGCCAAAACCGCGGCCATCACCACGTTTGCCGTCCCGGTTACGGATGCTTCTTCCAGCAAAATATCGGTTCCTTGTAAGTTGGTGGCATCTACGTCAAAAAATTCTTCGCTGGCACTGTATTCAAAACGGGCGCCTAATTTTTCAAAGCCTAAAAAATGCGTGTCTAACCTTCTACGGCCAATTTTATCGCCGCCAGGTTTTGGGATGGAAGCTTTTCCAAACCGCGCCAAAAGCGGGCCAACAATCATGATGGAACCTCTTAAACTTCCGCCTTTTTGCTTAAAAGCATCCGATTTGAAAAAATCCTGGTTGATATCATCGGCTTGAAAAACGTAAGTATCAGGTGCAGTTTGTTCAACTTTTACGCCCATATCGCCTAAAAGCTCAATCAGTTTATTTACATCTACAATATTCGGAATGTTGCTGATGGTAATTTTTTCCTCCGTTAACAACACTGCCGAAATTACTTGTAAAGCTTCGTTTTTGGCACCTTGGGGTATAATTTCTCCCTTTAAGGGTTTGCCGCCCCAAATTTCAAATGCGCTCATAAATTAATTTTTGCCCGGTAAAAGAAGCATCAGAATTTTCTGCCGGGATTATTATTGTTGGTTCGGTTTCGGTTATTGTTGTTTTGCGCGTGCCGCGGATTGTTGTTGTTGTTGTTGTTTTGGCGGCCTTTGTTGTTCTGGTTGTTATTAGTCCCGCTGCGCGCACGGTTGTTATTGTTGTTTTGCGCAACCGGCGTGCGGTATTCTACACGGTTTAGGTTGATGTTTTCTTCCAATTGCAATGTACCGCGCGATAAGATTTTCAAATCATTCAAAATCGTTTCATCCGCAACAGAATCTTTGTTCCAGGTTACGTAAGCCATTTTCATAAAGTTGGCAATAGCCTGAACCATATGCTGACGGCGAGGTTCGTCTTCAATCGTTTTGGCTTTTTCGATCATCAGTTCAATCGTTTTGCCGTAATGTTTAAAGCTGATTTTGTCCTGCGGATATTTTAGCGGTGCAGGTTTAAAATGGATCATTTCCGGCGTAGGTTTCGGATAAGGAGAATCTACATCAATCTTAAAATCAGAAATGATATTTAAATGGTCCCACAATTTATGTTTAAAATCGGCCACATCGCGCAAATGCGGGTTCAAAAATCCCATCAAATCAATCACAACTTGTGCATATCGGTTGCGTTCTTCCTTGGTGGGCAGTGCAACAATATATTTAACCATGTTTTGTACGTTGCGGCCGTACTCAGAAAGGATTAATTTGTTGCGGGAAGTATTATAATCAAAAGTCATGTTTCAAATTAAAAAAAGATAATAACGTTCTTGTACGAACGAACTGCATTTAAAGCGTTAAAATACTTTAAATTGTAAAAAATATAGCATAAAAGAAGCTATTCTACAATGCGAAGTTTGGCAAATTTAAGCAACAATTGCTTCTGACCAAGCTCTTTAAAAAATATTGTTGCTTTTATATCCGGTTTGTTGCCTTCCAGGTTGATGACTTTGCCAAATCCAAACCGTTCATGTTCCACTTCCATACCAACCTGCAGTTTGTTCATATCAGAAGGGGCGAAGCCAGGCGTAGGCACATGTGCTTTGGCCAAAACAGAAGTTGTTTTAACAGTTGCCGTTGTTGGTTTTGGTTTGGAGAAAGCATCTTTGTTTCGGCCGGAAGATTGCTCGTCATCAAAAAACGGATTGCCGCTTCCGGCTGGTTTAGCGCTATAATCCAGTTCCAAAAATTTGGCATCAATTTCATCCAAAAAGCGGCTCGGTTCGCAGTTAATCAACGTACCAAACTTAAACCGGGAAGTTGCGTAACTTAAAGTGAGTTTATGTTCTGTCCGCGTTACGCCAACGTAAAACAAACGGCGTTCTTCCTCCAAATCCGTTCTTGAATTTAACGATAACTGCGAAGGAAAAAGGTTTTCTTCCAACCCAACCACAAAAACATGCGGAAACTCCAAGCCTTTTGAGGAATGGATCGTCATCATTGAAACGGTATCTGCATCCAGGTTTTTGTCGTTGTCATCGTTGGTGAGCAGGGCAATGTCCTGCAAAAAAACGTCTAGCGTTTTTTCTTCGATGTCTTCCCGTTCCGAAAACTCTTTGATACCGTTTAATAATTCCTGAATGTTTTCGTGGCGGTTTAAACCTTCCACCGATTTATCTTCATACAAATCTTTTAACAAACCTGAATGCTGGGCGATATGCAAAGCGGCATCGTAAGCCGTCATGGTTTGGGTGATGACCTGAAAACTCTGGACCATCGTTACAAAGTTGTTTACGGTAGAAGCGGTTTTGCCGTCCAGATATTTTCCCGGCTCGGTCAATGCTTCCCACAAACTTACCTGGTGCTGGTTGGCACTTACAATTAAACGGTCAATCGTGGTATCGCCGATGCCTCTTTTAGGGTAGTTAATTACGCGTTTTAAAGCAGCTTCATCATGTGGATTATAGGTTAACCGGAAATAAGCAATTAAATCTTTGATTTCTTTACGTTGATAAAAAGACAAGCCGCCATAAATTTTATACGGAATGTTCAATTTGCGCAAAGCTTCTTCCATTGCCCGGGATTGCGCATTGGTGCGATATAAAATGGCAAAATCTTTCCAACGTAAACCTTTGTTGGCATGTTCCTGATGGATCCCTTCGGCAACCATTTTGCCTTCTTCGTTATCGCTGAAGGCACGCATCACTTTTATCTTTTCGCCGTGTTCTTTCTCCGAATAAACCGTTTTTTTAAGCTGGTCTTTATTGTTGGCGATGATGCTGTTGGCAACGTTTACAATGTTTTGTGTAGAACGATAGTTCTGCTCCAGCTTAAAAACATTGAGGTCCGGATAATCTTTTTCAAAATTTAGAATGTTTTGGATGTTTGCGCCGCGAAAAGCATAAATACTTTGCGCATCATCGCCAACCACGCAAATATTTTCGTTGATGGCAGCCAGTTTTTTCACAATCAGGTATTGCGAATAGTTGGTATCCTGATACTCGTCCACCATCAAATATTTAAACTTGTTCTGGTATTTGTACAAAACTTCCGGGTTTTTTTTCAGGAGTTCGTTGGTTTTGAAAAGCAGATCGTCAAAATCCATAGCACCGGCACGGAAACAACGAACAGCATACGTTTCGTAGATTTTGCCTAATTGTCCGCGTCCGCCCGAAAAATCATCCGCCTGGATCTGATCGTTTTGCTGGTATTCCTGCCACGAAATCAGATTGTTTTTGGCAGCAGAAATTCGGTTGTAAACGAAGTTGGCACTGTACAACTTATCGTCCAAATTCATTTCTTTCAAAATCGCGCGCAACAAACTTTTGCTGTCGTCGGTATCATAAATAGTAAAGTTGGAAGGATAGCCAATTTTATCAGCTTCAACACGCAGCAATTTGGCAAACACCGAGTGGAAAGTGCCCATCCAAATATTTTTTGCTTCTGTGCCAACAACTGCTGTAATCCGATCGCGCATTTCGCGTGCGGCTTTGTTGGTAAAAGTTAAAACCAAAATGTTAAAAGCATCAACACCTTTGCGGATCAAATGCGCCACCCGATAAGTAATGACGCGTGTTTTGCCCGAACCGGCACCGGCAATAATCATCACCGGCCCTTTTACACATTCTACCGCTGCCCGCTGCGAAGGGTTTAGCCCTTGTAAATATTCCAAAATGTTCTCCTCTTAGTTGAAATGCAAAATTAAAAATCCTAAGCTGAGTTAGCGCAGCAATGCTTCTTTTATCTGCCTAAAATTATTTTTTCGGGTTTGGCTCAACGCTCTCGTTCAGCATTTTACTCATGTTGATGATTTCGTCATCAATATTAAAAACACATTTTTTTATCAATTCAATACATTCATCCTTATCAATCAGGTTGTTTTCCTGAATGTAAACGATGCCTTTTAAAGTAGCGATCGGGCCACGTATCTCGTGCGACAGATGCAAAGAATAATCAGAAAGGCGTTTGTTTTTTACCTTCAGGTCTTGTGTCCGCATTTCAATAATATCTTCTAAATTATGGTTCACGCGGTCTAAATCTTCTTTTTTCCTGGAAACTTCTTTGTTCAACCGGGTAAGTTCCTCATTGCTTTTGTTTGTTCTTTTAACATTGATCACCAGTAGAAAAACCAGGGCGGCCAGCAAACCAGCAACAATGGCACTTGCGGTAAAAAGCGTGGCCATGTATTTTTGCCGGGCGATAATGCGTTCGTTTTTTGTCCTGTTTTCCAACTGGTCAAACAAATCCGAAGCAAGCGTGATCCTGTTAGAAAATGATTGACGGTAATAAGCGCTGTCCTGTGTGTAATTCTGTTTGAGATAACCCAGCGCGGCCTGATAGTTTTTCCTTTTGTATTCCAACTGGTAAAACGTGTAAGTGTAATCGTTTTCTAAATCTTTGTTTTGCATAATTTTAGCGTACACAAAACCTGTTTTTAGTTTTTCTGCTGCTACAGCATAATTATTTTGGCTAATGGCAATGTTGGCTAACGCTAAATTGATGCTGGCCATCGTAAAATATATTTTTTTGACCTGCGCTTTTTCAAATGCTTCGTTTAAGGCCGCTTTTGCTTTATCGTATTGCTTCAGGTTATTGTACACTTCGCCAATATTTTCTAAGCATTGAATTACCATAACGGGAACATCTATCTGCTTAAACAACTGCATACTGGTTTGAAACTTTTGTAGGGCCGGCAAAAAGTTTTTCTTTTTCATTTCTATTGCCCCGATATTTAGTTCCAAACCAGCAATATCTGATTTAACATCAAACCTTTTTGCAATCACCAACGATTTATTGTAATACTGCAATGCTTTGTCGTAATCATTGCGCAGATACAAATTGCCAATGTTGTTATAAACTTTTCCAACGCCCTTTAAATTGTGGTTTTGTTCGTAATAGGAAATGGCTTTTAAATATTCGTCCAGTGCTTTCTCGTACTTGCTTATATAATACTGCCCAATACCTATCACACGGCAAGCTTCTGCCTCACCATCCAAATAATTTACTTTTTTGGCCAGGTTAAATGCTGCGGTGCCATACTTAATGGTTTGCTCCGGGTTGTTTAAACGAAAATTATAAGCCACGTTATTTACAGAATCTACCCGACGGCGCAATATAGAGCTTGTATCAGGTTGCGCTGTTGCAAAAGCCGTGCTTTTAAACAGGAGCAGCATCAAAGTATTAGTAATTAAAACTTTAAGCATCATGCTGTACGGGTTTTAATAGAAGTCCGGGATGTTTTTTTTGAATTAAAAAGAGGTTAATAGCTGTATAAAGTTTTACCACGTAACCTGAGCTATAAATTTAACGTAAACCGGTATGAAAAACCTATTAAATTTTAAAAAAAATGAAAAAATTAGCACTTTTAGTAGTTGCTGTGGCAACGCTTTGTACTGTATCTTGTAAAAAAGAAAATGTGAGCCCGGAAACTCAAATCATTAAAAAAGATTATATGAAAAGTGGCGGCGGGGATAAAAGACCATGCGGAACTTATGATTAACGGATAATTATAATTGGCAATTATGGGAAAATTACACAACAAACAGTTTTTTTACCGGCCTGTAACAACCATTTTTTTTACGTATTGCTCGGTTGGCGTTTGCATGGCATAAATATAAATGCCGGGCGCAAGATCGGTGGTTGGAAATAAAATTTCGTGATATCCGGAGTTAAAATAAGAATTGGTCAGTGTTTTTACCACGGCACCTGCTGTATTGTACAAGGTTAAAACAACTTTATTTGATTTTGATAAACTAAACCCGATGGTGGTGCTGCCGGTAGCAGGATTGGGATAATTTTGGCTTAAACCAGACAGCAACAGCTTTTGTTCGATAATCATGTTGATGGTATCAAACCAGGCATAGGCAATACGCATGTTGCCTTGTGCATTGGGGTGCGTGCCGTCCTGATATAAAGTTGCAAAATCGCGGCCTAAAACTGCATTGATATCGGTAGTATAAACTTTTCTGTTGGCCGCAATCCTTTTATAGATCGTGTTGATCTGCCGGATCACGAAATTGGCATTTTGGTTGCGCTTGTTATTGGCCGGGTTTAAAAACTGAAGTGTCCCAATGACCGGGATAAGCTTGTAAGCCAAAGCCAGTTCTACCATTTTGTTCATGTTGCTTTGTGTTTCGGCAATTTTCATTTTGCCGTCCACAATGGCCAATGCATCGTTTAAGCCTATTAAAATCAATACAAAGCCTTTCTTATCTTTAATAGTTTGTTCAAAACGTGCCAAGCCTTGGGTTGTGGTTTGGCTGGGAATGCCATAATTGTCAACAATAACCGTTTTGCCCGGGTAGCAGGCTTCAAAATCTGCCTTTAAATACGGCTGAAATTGCAGTCCGTTAATGCCGGCAACCGTACTTGCGCCAAACGTCGTGATCTCGATACTGTCTTTGGCATACAGTTTTGACGATAAAGAACAACTTGGTTTTTGCCCAAAAACAATTACAGATGTTAAACACACCGTAAGCAGCAGCAAAAAACTTACCGACCTATGAGCCATTTAACACCTGTTTTTATGGGTAAAGAAATGAAAAATTTTAAACGAATATATAATTAAATCCCCTGTTTTTAAATAGAAAAATTATAATGGATAAAGTATGACAAATTGTAGTTTTTAAACAAGCTGACATCCTTAAAAACCATTTTTAAGATGCTGTTTTTACCGGTTATTTTTTTGCCTGGATACCTAAAAATGACCGGTAAAAACAGTATGCTCATGCCACACTCTTTCCTGCTGCATCAAAAATTCTATATTTGTTTCAAACTGACAATTGATGCAAGAAATTGAAAACTACGTGGCAGCCAACAAAAACCGTTTTTTGGACGAACTTTTTGCCCTGCTCCGTTTTCCTTCGGTGAGTGCCGACCCGAAATATAAAAACGATGTTTTAAACGCGGCCGATTTTGTTGCCCAAAAGCTGCGCGAAGCAGGCGCCGAAAATGTATCAGTTTGCCCAACGGCCGGTTATCCGGTTGTTTATGGCGAGAAGATCATTGATCCAACAAAACCAACCGTTTTGGTTTACGGCCATTACGATGTGCAACCGCCTGATCCTTTAGAACTTTGGAAAACGCCTCCTTTCGAGCCAACCATACGCGACGGAAAAATCTACGCCCGCGGCGCCTGCGATGACAAAGGCCAGTTTTACATGCACATCAAAGCCTTCGAACTGATGATGCAAACCCAAACTTTGCCTTGCAACATCAAATTTATGATTGAAGGCGAAGAAGAAGTAGGTTCGAACAACCTGGGCATTTTCGTTCAGCAAAACAAAGAAAAACTCAAAGCGGATGTAATTTTGATTTCGGATACTTCAATGTTGAGCATGGAAAACCCATCATTGGAAACCGGTTTGCGCGGACTTTCTTATTTGGAAGTAGAAGTAACCGGGCCGTCGCGCGATCTGCATTCGGGCGTTTACGGCGGCGCGGTTGCCAACCCGATCACCATACTTTCAAAAATGATCGCTTCTTTTCATGATGAAAACAACCACATCACCATTCCCGGTTTTTATGATGATGTGGTTGAACTGACCGATGCTGAAAAACATGCCCTAAACGAAGCACCGTTTGATGCGGAAGCCTACAAAAAAGATTTAGACATTAATGAGCTTTGGGGCGAAGAAGGCTACAGCACCATCGAGCGAACGGGAACCAGGCCAACTTTAGAAGTAAACGGCATTTGGGGCGGCTACATCGGCGAAGGCGCAAAAACAGTTTTACCATCCAAAGCTTCTGCAAAAATCTCGATGCGACTGGTGCCAAACCAAACTTCAGCAAAAATTACCGAACTGTTTACCAAACATTTTGAAAGCATGGCGCCGCCTTATGTCAAGGTAAAAGTTACGC
>CAXTKQ010000019.1:28164-36828 GCA_964244955.1 uncultured Sphingobacteriaceae bacterium
CGGCGGAGAACCGGTGGTAACACCAACTTCAAGCGCAGCTTTTAAAGCAGCAGAAAAAGCAATTGAAGAGTCTTTCGGCAAAAAACCAATCCCAACGCGCGGCGGCGGCAGCATCCCGATCGTGGCTTTGTTTGAGAAAGAATTGGGCATAAAAACAGTATTGATGGGTTTTGGCTTAGACAGCGACGCGCTGCACTCGCCCAACGAGAAGTATGATATTTACAATTATTACAAAGGCATCGAAACCATTCCGTTGTTTTATAAATATTTTGCAGCTTTATCCGCAGAAAGTTAAATGCTTCTTTTATCGTGCAAAAATTGGTGTCAAGTTTGATCTTTTTCGGGTAACCAAAATCAACTTGATGCCGTTACAACTAAAATCTTTAATTTAAATCAATGAGTAAAATAATTGTGTTTGGCGCTTCCGGCCAGTTGGGCCAATGCTTAAAGCAGGTGGCTGCCGAAATGGACATCACCGATATTGCTTTCCCCAACGAAACGGAAGCCAATATTTTGAACCCTGATGCTTTGCAGGAACTTTTTGACAAACACCAGCCTAAATACGCTATCAATTGTGCAGCTTATACGGCTGTTGATAAAGCAGAAGACGAGCTGGACCTTGCCCGAAAAATCAATAAAACTGGCGTTGATAATATTGCCGCTTTGTGCAAAGTTTTTGGCACCGCTTTTGTACAGGTTTCTACCGATTTTATTTTTGCCGGCAACACACCGCATCCTTTGACAGAAACCGATCCGGCCGAACCGATCAGTGTTTACGGGTTGACGAAGTTGGAAGGTGAACACGTAATCCCACAACACACCGAAAAATATTTTATATTGAGGACGAGCTGGCTGTACTCAGAACATGGCAACAACTTTGTAAAAACCATGTTGAAGCTGGGCAAAGAGCGCGACGAACTAAAAATTATTGCCGATCAGGTTGGTACGCCAACTTACGCCATTGATTTGGCTTCGGCAATTTTGCAGATTATCAAATCGGGCAGCCAGGCTTACGGTATTTATCATTACAGCAACGAAGGCGTAACTTCCTGGTACGATTTTGCGCAAGGCATTTTCGATATCAGCAAAACGGAGGTAAAAACATTACCCATCCGTACTTCCGAATATCCGACCAAAGCAACACGCCCGGCTTATTCTGTTATGGACAAAGCCAAAATCAAAAAGACTTTTGGTATCGAAATCCCTTACTGGCGCCACAGTTTAGAAAGATGTATTCAAGCTCTTGCCCAAAACCCATAAAATCTACTTCAACCTCAATAAAACAAAAACATACATGAAAGGAATTATCCTGGCCGGCGGTTCCGGCACGCGCCTTTATCCAATCACTAAAGCCATCAGTAAACAATTGATGCCGATTTACGATAAACCGATGATCTATTATCCGCTTTCGGTTTTGATCCATTCAGACATCCGCGAAATTCTAATCATCACCACATCCGAAGATAGTAGCAGTTTTAAACGTTTGCTGGGCGATGGCAGCGAATTGGGTTGCCGATTTGAATTTGCTGTGCAGGAAAAACCAAATGGGTTGGCACAAGCTTTTGTCATCGGCGAAGAATTTATCGGCCAGGACAAAGTTGCATTGATTTTGGGCGATAACATTTTTTACGGAACCGGTTTTGGACGGTTGATGCGGAAATATAACGAAGTGGACGGTGCCGCCATTTTTGCTTACCAGGTTTCGGACCCGGAACGTTATGGCGTGGTGGAGTTTGATAACGATTTCAAAGCTTTGAGTATTGAAGAAAAACCGTTGCAGCCAAAATCTAATTATGCCGTTCCGGGATTGTATTTTTATGATAACAACGTCGTTCAAATTGCCAAGGACATTCCGCTTTCTCCGCGCGGCGAATATGAAATTACCGATGTAAACAAAGTATATTTGGAACGGAAAAAGCTGCATGTGGGCGTAATGGACCGCGGAACGGCTTGGCTGGATACCGGAACTTTTGATTCGTTAAGTGATGCAACCGAGTTTGTCCGTGTGATCGAAAAACGCCAGGACACCAAAATTGGCTGTATCGAAGAAGTTGCTTATCGCAGAGGTTTTATGAACGAAGAACAGTTGCGCGTAATGGCCGAACGTTACCGTAAAAGTGGTTACGGCAATTATCTTTTAAAACTGCTCAACAAAAACTAATCCCACCAAGCAAACTTTATGCTTCGTTTACAGTATTATTTTAATTGAAATTATGGAAAATAAAATTACAGTAAACGAAGAAAGCAACGAGTTTGAAATGCAAACGCCGGAAGGTTTAGCTTTAATTGCTTATGAAATGGACTCGAACATAATGAATATTATGCACACCGAAGTCCCGGAAGCGATGGAAGGACAAGGGATTGCTTCGGATTTAGCAAAATTTGCCTTGGATTATGCGCGCGAAAACCAAATGAAAGTGAAAAACTATTGCCGCTTTGTGCAGGTTTTTCTGCAGCGCCACCCCGAATACCAGGATTTGATTGTGAAAGCTTAAAACCTGTTTAAAATTTATTTGATAAGCCTGATGCTTCTTTTACCGCCTAAAAATCAGCGGATGTTTGATTTTATTTAAATTGAAACGGACACCAATTTTTATACGGTAAAAGAAGCATCGGTATTTTTTGCAAACTTAAACAGTGTTTTATGTTTCAGGCTTTCGATAAAAACCTAAAACTGCATGTTGACCTTTCGCAGCAGGAATTGGAAATCGTCCATCAGCATTTTCAGCATAAAACCTATCCGAAGAAAACACTTTTATTGAAAGCCGGCCAGGTTTGCAATTTTGAGGTTTACTTGTTAAAAGGCTGTATCAAAAGATATTACATTGATCAAAACGGTGATGAAACCATTTTGCAATTTGCGGTTGAAGATTGGTGGGTGAGTGATATTGCCAGTTTTTGCCAGCAGGTTCCTTCCCGGTTTTATATTGAAACGATGGAAGAAACCGAGCTGCTGCAAATCAATTATCAAAACAAAGAACTGCTTTTTAAAGAAGTGCCGAAGCTGGAACGCGTTTTCAGGCTGCTGGTGCAACGCGCTTATGCGGTTTTAGAAAACCGTTTTTTTACCGGGATCACCGATCCTGCGGAAGACCGTTATCTCGAATTTATCAAGAAATATCCCGGCTTGCTGCAACGCGTGCCGCAATACCAGATTGCTTCTTATCTCGGCATTACGCCCGAAGCGCTTAGCCGCATCAAAGCTACACTTTCCCGAAAAAAGTAGTTGGATTTCTTAACCTGCATCAACCTAAAACGCTGTAATTGTTGCCGATATTTGTACTGTTAGCCAGCAATTTTAAGGCTGACGGACATTAAAAAACTAAGGGTAAAAACAGTATGGCAAATTCAATTCTTCATAAAGCAGAAAGCCGCGGACATGCAAACCACGGTTGGCTGGACAGTTATCACAGCTTTAGTTTTGCAAATTATTACAATCCCGAAAGGATGAATTTTGGCGCGTTGCGAGTTTTAAACGACGATACCGTTGCTGGCGGCCGGGGTTTCGGCAGCCATCCGCACGATAACATGGAAATCATCAGTATTCCGTTAGAAGGCGATTTGGAACACGAAGATAATTTAGGAAACGTAGCCGTTATTAAAAAAGGTGATGTGCAAATTATCAGCGCCGGGACAGGTGTTTTTCACAGCGAAAAAAATAAAAACCCAAATCAACAAGTTCAGTTTTTGCAAATTTGGTTGTATCCGAATAAACTGAATGGCGCACCGCGTTACGATCAGGTTTCGTTGGAGGTGAAGGACCGGCGTAATAATTTCCAGCAAATTTTGTCGCCAAACCCAACTGATGCTGGCGTTTGGGTGCAGCAGGATGCCTGGTTTAGTTTGGGCAAATTCGATCAGGGTTTTCAAACTACTTATCAAATTAAAAAACCAGGAAACGGCGTTTATGCTTTTGTTTTGGAGGGCGACGTTACGATAAACGGACAAGCTTTGCACCGCCGCGATGGTTTTGGTATTTGGGACACCGATCAGCTTGATTTTACAGCGGATTCTGCCAATGCCGAAGTGTTGCTGATGGATGTTCCGATGAAATTTTAACCTTCCGTTCCTTTTGATTTATTTTGGTTTACCAAAGCCGGAATCATAAAAAATAGTTTCCGGCTTCTTTCGTTTTTAAAAATATGCACCGTTTAAATATCCTGGCCATCCATCGCGACACCAAAATTTTGGCAACTGTTTTAAGGCTGATCAACACGAACGAAAGTTGGAATGGTGTTGGTGCTACTTCGGATGAAGAAGCAATCGAAATGTTTCATCAACAACCTGTTGGCATCGTTTTATTTTGTGCCGGGATTGATCTTGAAAGCGAAGAAAAGTTAAAAGCTGTTTTTAGCAGGCAAAACCCTCCGCCTATATTTTTGCAGCATTACGGCGGCGGTAGCGGTTTGTTAAATGCCGAAATTTATGAGGCGTTAGCCAAGCAAGGGCATTAATTTTCAGTTGCCGGTTGTGGGTTTTCTGTTGCCGGTTTTGGTTTGATTGTCCATATTGTTGTTGAAAGTGTCGCTGTCATTTTGCTTGCTGTCATTTCGACCGTAGGGAGAAATCTTATTTCAACAATAAAAGAATTTCGCTTCGAAGAAGATTTCTCCCTACGGTCGAAATGACAGAACTGCTTCCAAAATAACTTCTACGGCAACCGTTTCCGGTGCTTTTTCCTGATGTTGCTGTACAAATTTCAGAACTTCATTTTTGCTTCGCAACGCTTCGGGAACTTCAAAAAACAAAACTTTATTAGGCGTTTTCCATGGCGTGTGCTGCGGATTGGTTTGCGCATACAAAACCACAACCGGGGTTTGCGTAGCAGCCGCAATATGCACCGGGCCGGTGTTTACCGAAAGCAGGAGCGGTGCTTCTTTTATCAGGCAAATAAATTCATCCAAAGCCAACAAACCGGCAATAGAAAAAGCGTTTGTGCCGATGCCTTGCTGGATCTCGTTTGTCAATTGTTTCTCCGAAGCGGAACCTGTAAGCAAAATCTGGTAACCAAAATCTTTAACCAAACGTTTTCCCAACTCAATCCAGTTTTCGGTTGGATATTGCCGTTTCAATTCGCTTACGCCGGGATGCAAAATGAGCCAGGGTTTTTGCAAATCAATACTGTTTTTAGCAAGCTTTTTTTGGGTTGATTGCCAGGCATCAGGAATTTGAAGGCTTAAACGGTCATCCGAAGTTGTTGCGCCAACTGTTGCAACCAAATCCAAATCGCGTTCTACCTGATGTTTGATCAACGTATAAGGCTCTTCGTCCGGAACCCAATTTGTTATTAATTGGTAAGGGTTTTCCCGGCAATAAGCCAAACGCAATGGGATATCAGCGAGATAAGCAAGCATCACGGCCGGCATTGGGTTTTGGCTGAAAACGGTAAAAATAACTGCCGCATCAAACTGTTTTTGCTTCAACACTTCCACCAAATCCAAAAAAGTAGTGCTAAAAGAAGCATTTTGGGTTTTTACCCAGGAAACATCAAACGTTAAAGTTTCATCAATTTCGGGAATGTTTTTGGCGATACCAGCGGCCATGGAAGAAGTTAAAACGGTAATCCGGCTGTTAAAAGTTTCTTTTAAAGCACGGATGGCTGGGGTTGACATCAGCAGATCGCCCATATTATCCAACCGGACAACTAAAATATTTTTACAGTTTTGCCAGGGATTTTCCATCGGCTAAATTCCCAGATCGGTAGAATGAACATCGGTGATAAAAGCAGCCGCCTGAAAAAAGTTTTTTGCTTTGTAGTCCGGCTTTCGGTATTCGCCCGAAACCCATTCTGTTTCATTGCCATTATCAATCAAAACGGTTTGGCAGCCTGCCCTTTTTCCGGCCTCTACATCGTTTAAAATATCGCCGATCATCCAGGATTGCTGCAAATCAATCTGATGTTCTGCCGCCGCTTGCAAAATCATGCCGGGTTTTGGTTTGCGAAAGTTGCATTCAACAGCATATTTTTTAACCGTTCCCTGCGGATGGTTAAAACTCCAGTAAAAATCCTGAAACCGGATTTCGTCTTTTTCAAGCAAAACCTGGATTTTATTTTTTACGCCGGTTAAAGCTTCTTTCTCAAAAAAACCACGCGCAACACCGGATTGGTTGGAGATCATGATAAAGATATAACCTTGCGCTTTTAACAGTTTCAAGCCTTCAACCACGCCTTCCTGCAAGGTAATCTTTTCAGGGTCAACGTTGTAAGGAATATCCGGGATCAGTGTTCCGTCTTTATCAATAAAAATGGCTTTGTTCATTACGTCGTTTTCAATATTTTGCCATTTCTGTTCGCTGTCATTCCGACGATAGGAGGAATCTTCTTCAAAGCAGTTTTTGGATTAGTAATGTTCGATGAAGATTTCTCCCTACGGTCGAAATGACAGCGTGCTTAATATCAGCAATGCTTCTTTTATCCCTATAAAATCAGTGTTTATTTTACCGAAGCGGTTTTCGTAATTTTAGTTGTTTTGCTTTTTCTGGTGGATAAATGATTTTCTACCAAACGGGAAATGGTATGCAACAGGTGCAAATGGATTTCCTGAATTCGATGCGGGCTGTTGGAAGGCACAATGATGTTTAAGTGCGCATAAGTTGCTGCATCGCCGCCGCCTTTTCCAAGCAAAGCAATGCAAGTCATGTGTTTTTTATGCGCAACTTTTATCGCATTTACAATATTTACCGATTGGCCGCTGGTGCTCATGCAAAGCAAAATATCACCTTTTTTACCATAAGTTTCTATCTGTCTGGAAAAAACATCATCAAAACCAATATCATTGGCAAAACCGGTAAGCACAGAAGTATCCGCAGCAAGCGAAATTACCGGCAAACCTTGCCGTTCCGAACTTTCAAAGTAATTCATCATTTCTGATGTAAAGTGCAAACTTCCCGCGGCACTGCCGCCATTGCCGCATACCAATAGCTTTTTATCTGCGGCCAAAGCGTTGCTGATTAAAGTTGCCGCTTGTGCAACTGGAATGCGCAATGCCCTTTTTGCACGTAAAAAAGTGTCGGCGGCTTTATCAAAAGCTTGGTCAATCAGCATCAGCTCGTTGTCTTCTTCATTGCCGAATTCGTTTACGTGAATGATTTTCTCGTACATGCTAATGGCCATTTCCGAGATTTTATGCCAGGTAAACAAAGCATTTACCCGGCGGATGGCATTGTCGCGCATATCGTTCAGCAATTTTTTATTGCTGATCAACTGAAAAACACGTTGCGCCAGCACGTCAGGATCATTCGGCGGAACTAAAAAACCTGTTTTTTTATCAGCCACACTGTGCTTGATGCCGCCAACATCAGCACCGATAACCGGCGTACCGCAAGCCATCGCCTCCAAAGGCGTAATGCCAAAAGGCTCGTACCAGGGCGTGGTGATAAAAATATCCGCAGCAGCGTAATAGTATTTTAAAATATCGCGGTTTTTGCGGCCAACAAAAGTAACATCGGCAGAAACGCCATGGTCTGCCGCCAGTTTTTTCAGGCGCAGCATTTCCGGGTTTTGGTCGGTGTCTGGGTTGTCCGCTTCTCCGCCCACAACCACCAATCGCAAAGGCGTATCGGTTTTTTTTACTTTTACCAAAGCACGAATCACATTGTCAATCCCTTTTCTGGGGACCATACGGCCAAGTTGCAGAATAATGTTTTCGTTCGATTCAAAGTTGAGGATCATCCGCGCCAGCTTTTTATCAATCGGATAAAATTCGGTCGGACAAAAACCGCAAGGAATGATCGTGATATTTGCCGGATCGGCGTTGTAATAATTGATCAGGTCTTCCTGGTCTTGCGGGCATTCGGCCACAATCTGATCAGCTTGCCGGGCGATTTCTTCTTCAATTAAAATTCGTTCTTTCGGAAATTTGTCCTGGTCGCCCTGGTGGATTTGCCGAACGCGGCCCAGCGCATGATAGGTAATGACAAAAGGCAGTTTCAGTTTTGCTTTGAGATTGCAGGCCACCAGGCCCGACATCCAGAAGTTGGCGTGGACCAAAGCATAATCTATTTTTTCGCGGGCAATAAAAGCAATCATTTCCGAAGTAAAATCGGGCATGTACTGCAGCAGGCTTTCCTTCGGGATAAAACTTTCCGGGCCGGCCGTAACATGAATGATGCGGACGCCCTGCACCCAGCTAACAATTTCGGGAAAACGCGTATCGTCGCGGCGGGTAAAAATATCAACTTCGTAACCGGATTGTGCAATATGCTTGGCCAGTTCTCCCACATAAACATTCTGTCCGCCGCTATCTACACCGCCCAGCATAGCCAGCGGAGAAGCATGTTCACTGATAAAGGCTATCCTGTTTTTCATATTTAGGTTTTTGGTTCAATGAGCTAAATTTTGGTAAGTAAGGGGCCGGTTACAGTTTTTTGGATCAACTGCTTCCAATCGGCTAAAAAACGTTGAGTGCTAAAATTTTTAAATGCGAACGAACGCGCATTGGCGCCTAAAGAAGCGGCTAATTGCGGATCTGCTATTAGTTGCTGCATTTTCCCGATAAGATATTGCAAATCAGAATGTACAAAACCGGAAATTTCATTGCTGATAATCGTTGGCAAATCGGTCGTCGCTAATCCAACAACAGGCATTCCGATCATCATAGCCTGCTGAACGGCAAAACCGGGACTGGCATAACGGTCCGGGCAAAACAGGAAACGGTAAGGGCT
>CAXTKQ010000020.1:0-32932 GCA_964244955.1 uncultured Sphingobacteriaceae bacterium
AAACGGAACGGTTAAACAAGGCAAGTTCGGCGTGTCGGGTTATGCCGGCATTGGCAAGCAGCAAAGGCAACTCAATCCTTTTGACAACACGCAAACTTTTACCCGCGACCAATCTGTATTAGCCCAAAACGGGACCAATACTTTCGGCGGCAATTACACTTATTTGAATGCTGAACTGAGTTACGAAATTGATACGCTGAACTTGGTTACCGGCTCGATAGATTTTAACAAAGGCAAGTTTAAGCAAGGTGCCGACCAGCAATCCACGCAGCGAAATGGCGTTGGCGATTTAACGCAGTTTTACCATTTTATCAATGATGGAAACAACACTTGGACGGGCTTGGATGCCAGTGTTAACTATCAATTGGGCTTTAAAAAGGATAAAAACCGGCTGCTTACTTTTTCTTACAAGTACAGCCATTCGCCAAGTACGCAATTTAACGATGTGCACATTTCCGATGCCATCAATTATCCTTTGCCCAATTACCAGCAGCATAACAATGCGGGCAGCAATGTGCAAACGTATCAGTTGGATTATGTTCATCCGGTTAAAAAGTTCAATATTGAAGCAGGCGGAAAAGCCATATTGCGCGATAATTATAGTGCTTTTACCAGTGAAAATTTAAATAATGCAACTGGTTTGTACGAGGTTAATCCACGGCAAACCAATGATTTCAGCTATCAGCAAAATGTGTACAGCTTTTACAATTCTTACCAACTGAAACTGGCAAAATGGACGGCCAAAGCCGGTTTGCGTTTGGAGCGCACCACCATTAATGCCGATTTTACTTCTGTAGGAAGCGCGATCAAACAGGATTATAACAACTTTATCCCATCGGTATCTTTGTTGCGCAGTTTTAAAACCAGCAGCTTGAACTTTGGCTTTACCGAACGCATTCAACGGCCCGGAATTTGGCAGTTAAACCCTTTTGTAGATCAATCCAACCCCAAGTTTATCAGCACCGGCAACCCCAACTTGCAGCCGGAACTGAACCATACCTTCGAATTAACGTACAGTAATTTTGCAAAAGGTTCCATCAATATTGGCACCAGTTATGCGTTTTCCAACAACTCCATACAAAACGTAAGCAATATCAGTTTGGCAACCAATACGGCGGGCAGGCAGGATACGGTTACCACATCTACGTATCAAAATTTAGGTTCTAATAAAAGTTTGGGGCTAAATTTAAGCGCTAATTATACCTTCTTTAAAAATTTGTCTTTAAGTGTAAATGCACAATTGAACCAGATTTGGCTCGAAGGAAGTTACAACGGGCAATTGTATAAAAACCAGGGCATTACGGGCAATGCTTTTGCCAATTTGGGCTACAAGTTAAACAATGGTTACCGTTTTGGTTTTGATGCAGGTTATTTTAGCGGCGATGTGCTTTTGCAGGGAAAATCAAGTCATTTTATTTTTACCTCGTACAGTGCTTCCAAAGAAATGTTGAAGAAAAAACTGACGCTTGCAATTGCCGCAAGTAATCCTTTCAAAGAGCGTTTTCAGTTTACGCAATATACCGCTACGCCCGATTATTACCAGGTTTCGCACAACCAAAACCGTTACAGCAATTACCGCATCAGTTTAAGTTACAAGTTTGGAAAGCTTAACGGCGATATCAAAAAAAACCAGCGCAGCATCAACAACGATGATACCAAAGGCGGCGGTAAAAGTACCGGAAACAATTAATTTTACCCAATGGATATTTACGGCATCAAAAACTGCAGCACGATAAAAAAAGCATTGAGCTGGCTGCAAGAAAACCACATCGAGTTTACTTTCCATGATTTTAAAAAGGAAGGTGTTGCTGCGGAGAAATTGCAGGAATGGAGCGCAAGAGTTGGCTACGAAAAACTGCTGAACAAACAAGGCCTCACCTGGAAACAATTGCCTGCCGAAACTAAAGCCAGCATCACCAGCGAGGCAGCGGCATTGCAACTTTTGCACGATAAAAACAGCATGATCAAAAGGCCGGTTTTAGAATTTGAGGATCAATTGGTTTTGGGTTTTGAGGAAGGCAAATACCGGATGCTGTTTTTATCGGGTAAAAATTAGTGTAATTTTCATTTCTTCCGCTGCTTTTGGTAACAATCGGTTTACTTCCAATTGGTTTAACGGTTTTTTGCTTAATTATGCCTTAATTTAGCTATCCGGAAAATAACCAACTACTAATGAAATTAAACATTTTAACTGCTTTTGCCCTTGGCCTGCTGTTTTTTGCTGACCTGGCTTCGGCACAAACCACGCCGCCGGCCACAACGCCTGCCGCTGCCGCTCCTGCAAGAACCGGTCGGCCTGATTTTAACCGCATCCAGGAGCCGCAAATCCAAACCAACTACAATTACCATGATGCTTTTGCGCCTTTTTTCTATACCAAAAATGGCAACGAATACCGTTCGGCAGGCGGACAGCCGGGGCCAAAATACTGGCAAAACCGGGCCGATTATCAGTTGTCTGCTTCGCTGAACGACCAAACAAACGAGATCAGCGGAACGGAAATCCTGACTTATACCAACAACAGCCCGGATAAATTAGGTTTTCTGTGGATGCAATTGGACCAGAACTTGTTCCGCCAGGATTCGCGCGGCTCGGCCATCATTCCTACAACAGGTAGCCGAAATGGTGGCCGCGGTCAGGTTTTTGATGCCGGTTATAAAATTAAGTCGGTAAAAACAGTATCTACAGGAAAAGGAAAAGCCATCGAAACCGACGTTAAGTTTATGATCAACGATACGCGGATGCAGGTTTTTCTCCCGCAAAACTTAAATGCCGGTGGCGGTCAGGTAAAGTTGAAGATCGAATACAGCTTTATTGAACCCAATTATGGTTCGGACAGGACGGGTTATCTCGATACCAAAAACGGAAAAATTTATACGATTGGGCAATGGTACCCGCGGATGTATGTGTATGACGATGTTTCCGGCTGGAACATGTTGCCTTACACTGGCCCGGGCGAGTTTTATTTAGAATACGGTGATTTTGATATTAATATTACCGCACCGGCAAATCATATCGTGGTTTCTTCCGGCGAGTTGCAAAACCCGCAGGAAGTTTACACGGCCGAGCAGTTAAAACGCTGGGCAGCCGCCGCAAAAAGCGATAAAACGGTGATGATCCGCACGGCGGACGAAGTAACCAATAAAGCTTCGCGCCCGGCTGGAAAACAAACCTTGACCTGGCACTTTAAACTCAAAAATGCACGTGATGCTTCCTGGGCTTCTTCCGCCGCTTTTATAGTGGATGCGGCCAAAATGAATCTGCCAAGCGGCCGTAAAGCAATGTCTATTTCTGCTTATCCGGTAGAAAGCGTGGGAGATGATGCTTGGGGAAGGTCAACCGAATACACCAAAAAATCCATCGAGTTTAACTCGGCCAAATGGTACGAGTTTACTTATCCTTCGGCCACAACCGTTGCCGGTATTGTTGGCGGCATGGAATATCCGGGCATTGTTTTCTGCGGATACCGGGCAAAAGGACGCCAATTATGGGGCGTGAACGATCATGAGTTTGGCCACAATTGGTTCCCGATGATTGTTGGTTCAAACGAACGTTTGTACGGTTGGATGGACGAAGGCTTTAATACATTTATCAACACACTTTCTACCGCTAACTTTAACAACGGCGAATACAAGCCGGCCAACCCGCCGGATATGCACCGCATTGGCGCTATTTTTACAGCACCTGCTTTAGAGCCGATTTTAAGCCCGGTTGATGGCATAAAAGAAAGAAACAACGGTATTTTATTGTATTCCAAGCCAAGCGCTGGTTTGGTTTTGCTGCGCGAACAGATTTTAGGCCCGGAACGTTTTGACCGCGCTTTTCAAACCTACATCAACCGCTGGGCTTTTAAACATCCGCAGCCTGATGATTTTTTCAGGACAATGGAAAATGTTTCCGGCGAAAGCTTAAATTGGTTTTGGCGGAGCTGGTTTCAGTACAATTGGCGTTTAGACCAGGCCGTGCGCGATGTAAAATATGTAGATAACGACCCGGCAAAAGGCGCATTGATCACGGTAGATAACTTGGAAAAAATGCCGATGCCCGTTATCCTCGAAATTAAAACCGAAAGCGGCAAAACCGACCGCATTAAATTGCCAGTTGAGATTTGGATGCGTAACACGACCTGGACTTTCCGCTATCCATCCACCGAAAAAATAGAATCGGTAACCTCTGACCCTGATAAAGTTTTGCCTGATTTTAACCCGGACAACAACGTTTGGAAAAAATAATTTAGCAATCCAAAAAATATACTGGTAAAAGAAGCATTGGGAAACCAGTGCTTTTTTTGATGCAGGTAATGCTTCTTTTACCGGCAAAAAATTTAACACAACTTTTAATAAAAATTTGGGTTACTTAAATATGAGCAGCCGCCTATTTTTAATCCTGTTTCTGGTGATCACCGGAAGCGTACAAGCCCAAACTATTTTGAAGGGAGCAGTTTACGAAGGGAAATCTTCGCGAAAACTGTCGAATGTTTTTGTGCGCGACATCAATTCAAAAGAAGTTGCGCTGACTGATAATTCCGGCAACTTCAGCATCCGGACCGTGATCAACCACACGCTGATTTTTTCTTCGCCAGGTTACGTTTCGGATACTTTGTACCTGGTTGATTTAAGCCCGAAACACATTGAACTTTCTTTCCGTAACATCACTTTAAACACGGTCAATGTTACTTCCACGCGTTCTTTTAACCCGCGCGAGGAATATCCGGATGTGTACGAAAAAAGCAAATTCGCCCTGTCGCCTTCGCGTATCTTTGGAAAAGAAGCCAAAAATGCACGCCGTTTAAAACATTATTTTGACCGCGAAACAGATGAACGGCAAATAGATTCCATTTTTAATGCAGCCTACGTAAGCAGTGTGGTGCCGCTAAAAGGCCAGGATTTGGAAAATTTTATGACGCTGTACCGCCCAACGCTTGCCTTTTTGAAAAAAACACCTCGTTCTTCGCTTACTTTATACCTTAACGACTCGTATAAAAAGTTTATGGCCTTGCCGCCCGAAAAGCGTGGCCTGCAAAAATTATCTGCCCAATAAAAATAACGGATAAGGTAACACGCTGTACGTCGTTATAGTGCGAAACACAAAATTTTATATGATAAAAGAAGCATTGCAAATTTTGATCCGGCCAGTTGTTTTTTACTGTTTTATGTTGCTGTTTAACTTTGGCACGGCAAACCAGTCTTCGGCACAAATATTAACTACCGGCGTTGCTGTACAGGACAGGATTTTGGGCAAATGGTTGTCTGAAGAAAAAAACGTAATGGTGCAGGTTTATAAAAACGGCGATAAGTATGCGGCCAAACTGGTTTGGTTTGATGATTCGGACGATAAAACCAAACCGATGAACACGAGGCTGGATTACAAAAACCCGGACCCAACATTGCGGAACCGGAAACTGGTTGGAATGGAAGTGGTGGACAACTTATCGTACAACCCGCAAACCAATTCCTGGGAAAACGGCATGATCTATGATGCCAAAAACGGCCGTACCTGGAGTTCGGCAGCCAGCATCACCAACGAAGGCGTTTTGAAAGTTACCGGCTACTGGCATTTTAAATTTATAGGCAAAACCATGACTTTTAAAAGGGCGTAAGCACAATGCTTCTTTTATCAGCATAAAATTGACATTCCATGATTAAAGCTTACCAGATGATAACAGGTGCCGATGGGCATTCGCATATTGTTATCGGCAATGTACCAGAACACCTTATTACAAAAGCTGTTTCTGTTCATTTTAAAGAAACCCCGGCCGGTACTTTTGATAGTTGGCACACAGCACCCACTACCCAATTCGTACTTACCTTAACCGGCACCTTAGAATTTACTGTTTTTAGCGGTGAAAAATTTGTGTTAAAAGCAGGCGAAGTTTTGATCGCGATGGACACAACCGGTAGCGGCCATACCTGGCAAATGCTGGGCGATGAACCCTGGAAACGCGCTTATGTGGTTTTTGAGAAAGGGGAAAATATTGGTTTTGTTGAGGATAAGCAGGATTAAAAAGCTTTTTGTTTTTTAAGAGCATTTAGCTTCAGCATTAAATACGATCATTAGGCCAATGCTTTAAAAGTAGCTTCGAATTTAGAAAAGTCTTCTTTTACTAAACGTTCAAATTCTGCTTCTTCCAGCAAAAGTGTAGTTTTTATAGTTTCCCTGTCTTTTGGAGCCATAGCGTTTACAATCTCCAAAACTTCTTCTACAGTATAATGATGTTGTAATTCCATTTCTTTTATAATTTGATAAGTAAACCTACTAAAAATTAACATCATAAAAAAGGCTGCCCCTTAATTAGGGACAGCCTTATATAAAAACTGGTTTACAGCTTTGTTTAAGATTTCTTTTCCGGCGCCTTGCCAATCAAATCCATAAACTGGTCTAATTTTGGCGTGATGATAATTTGGGTGCGCCTGTTTTTGATTTTACCGGCTTCGGTGCTGTTGTCCGCAATTGGATTGTATTCGCCACGGCCACCGGCAGTTAAACGTTTTGGGTCAACATGATAAATGTTTTGTAAAGCTTGTACAACCGATGATGCCCTCAAGGTACTTAAATCCCAATTGTTACGGATATTCTTTGACGTAATTGGAACATTGTCTGTGTTGCCTTCAATCAGCACATCATAGTTGTTATAATCCATAATGATCTTGGCAATTTTACTTAGCGTTTCGCCTGATTTATCCGAAATTTCGTAACTGCCGGATTTGTACAACATGTTATCCGAAAGCGAAATATAAACCACGCCTTTTAGCACCTGCACGTCAACGTCTTTCATTTCCTGCTGGCTTAAAGAGCGCGTTAAATTATTGGTCAAAACCAAATTCAGCGAGTCGCTTTTGTTTTTAGTGTTGATTAATTGCTGGATGTATTTGTTCGAACTGTTGATCTCGTCAACCAATTTAGAAACGTTTACGTTGCCCTGGCTGCTGGCGTTTAAGGCTTTGGTTAAAGCATCTTGTAATGATTTTGAATTGGCTCTTTCAGAAGCTAATTGCTCTTCCAAACTTGCAACCCGGTTGGTTAATACGGCCACATTGCGCTCGCTCAACAAGTATTTGCCGTTTAAGTTGCGCGTGTTGCTGTCCAATTGGTTATAACTGGTTTGCAATTGCTGGTACTTTTTGGTGCTGACACAGCTTTGGGCCAATATGGCAACCAAAAGCAGTGCCGGTATTGATCGTTTAAATTTCATGGGCGAATAATTTAAGTTTTTAAAATGGTGTTTCAACTTGCTAAACTACAAAAATGTTTTGTTGCACAGGATAGCTGCCATTTGTACGGTTGTTTATCAATAATTGTTAGTAAAATTAATAGGTATCCCAATGAGCAAATGTTTTTTTTAAGCTTGTCAAATACTTTCGCTTAAATTTAACCGGTAAAAGAAGTATGGCAAAGGCTTAGCTACTTTGTTGATCAACCAAACTTTGTCCGGTTGGGCAAAGATCCAACAATACGCAATCTTTGCAATTCGGTTTAAAATGGAAGCAAACTTTTTGCCCGTGCCGCATCATTACCTGGTGGTTGTCGTACATTTCCTGGGCGGTAAAATCTGGCGGCAACAGGTTTTCCAGTACCCGGTTTGCTTTTGCTTCCCCAATTTTGGCATCAATAATCCCCAAGCGTACGGCAACCCGAAAATGGTGCGAATCAACCGGCAAAGCTTTCGCACGCAAATTACTGAAAGATAATACTGCAGCACTGGTTTTCGGGCCGACGCCGGGCAGTTCTTCCAACCATTTCCGTGCAGCGGCAACGTCCATTTCAGTTAAAAAATCTAAAGATAGCGTACCGAGACGTTCGGTTATTAAACCCAAAATTTGTTGTATCCGAGGTGCTTTTTGCTCTGGCCAGGTGCAAGGTTTTATGGCTGTTTGTACCTCGTCTGTTGCTGCATCACGTACATTTTCCCAAGTGCCAAAGAGGTTGCGTAAATTGGCAAACGCCAATCCCGAATCGCGGTTTTTAGTTCGATGTGATAACAATGCTGAAACCAGTTCGCTCAATGGATCCAGATCATGAAAGTATTTGATTTGGCTGCCATAAACTTCTGACAGGCGGCGGTGGATTTCTAATACAAATTCTTCTTTGTCGGGGATGATAGTCAGCATGGGGTTTAGCAAAAATTGTATGGTAAAAGAAGCATTCCGGAAAAAGGCTTCTTTTGTATAATCGCTAAATTAACAAGGCGATGCTCGATCCTGTTTTAAGCATTTGCCAACTCTTTTAACTTATACTTTAATTGATTGCTGTTTGGGCGATTGTGTATAAAAGACTTGAATAATTATAGATACTTCTTTTACCACCCAAAAATTCTTTTCCTCCAACCGCTTGATTATCAAAAATAAACTCATTACTTTTGCAATCCTTTTAAAATAAGGAAAAAACTGTAAACATTTAAAAACAAAAATGCCTACTATTCAGCAATTAGTTAGAAAAGGTAGAGTAGCTCTGGAGGATAAGAGTAAATCCCCGGCGTTGGACAGTTGTCCACAGCGAAGAGGTGTGTGCACACGTGTGTACACCACTACCCCTAAAAAACCAAACTCAGCCATGCGTAAAGTTGCCCGTGTCCGTTTAACCAACGGAAAAGAGGTAAATGCGTATATCCCCGGCGAAGGCCACAATTTACAGGAACACTCGATTGTATTGATTCGTGGTGGCCGGGTAAAAGATTTACCAGGCGTTCGTTACCACATCATCCGTGGCGCGCTGGATACTTCAGGTGTTGCCGGCCGTAACCAACGTCGTTCTAAGTACGGAACGAAACGCCCTAAACCAGGACAACCGGCTGTAGCGGCAAAAGGTGCACCAGCTAAGAAAAAGAAATAATTGAAGGAGGATAGCAAGCAATGAGAAAGTCAAAACCAAAAAAGAGAATCATCCTTCCTGATCCAAAGTTTAATGATACTTTGGTTACCAGGTTCGTAAATAACATGATGTATGATGGTAAAAAATCTACCGCTTATACTATTTTTTATGATGCCGTTGAACTGGTAGAAAAACGTACAAGTGAAAGCGGTTTGGATACTTGGAAAAAAGCATTGAACAACGTAATGCCGGCCGTTGAAGTGAAATCCCGCCGTGTTGGTGGAGCCAATTTTCAGGTGCCTACAGAAGTTCGGCCGGAGCGTAAAATTGCTTTAGGCATGAAATGGCTGATCAGCTATTCTCGCCGTCGCGGAGAAAAAACCATGATGGAGAAATTGGCCGGTGAGATCATTTCTGCTGCAAAAGGCGAAGGCGCTGCCGTAAAAAAGAAAGAAGATACGCACAAAATGGCTGAAGCCAACAAAGCGTTCTCCCATTTCCGTTTTTAATTAAATTAGATTACACAGATTGATAGAAGATTACACCGATTGTTTGATTTAGAATAATCGGTGTAATCATTTATAAAATCAGAGAAATCAAATAAAAAAATGTCAAGAGATCTTAAATATACAAGAAACATTGGTATTGCTGCGCACATTGATGCCGGTAAAACCACGACAACCGAGCGTATCCTGTACTACTCGGGCGTAAGCCACAAAATCGGAGAAGTGCACGAAGGTGCGGCAACGATGGACTGGATGGCACAAGAGCAGGAGCGCGGTATCACCATTACTTCGGCTGCCACTACCGTAAACTGGAAGTACCGCAACAATACTTACCATATCAACATTATTGATACACCAGGACACGTAGATTTTACCGTTGAGGTAAACCGTTCTCTGCGCGTATTGGATGGTTTGGTATTCTTATTTTCTGCCGTTGATGGTGTTGAGCCGCAATCAGAAACAAACTGGCGCTTGGCCAACAATTACAACGTACCACGTATTGGTTTCGTAAACAAAATGGACCGTTCTGGTGCCGACTTTTTAAAGGTGGTAAAACAAGTTCGTACCATGCTGGGAAGCCATGCGGTTCCGTTGCAAATCCCAATTGGTGCCGAAGAAGGGTTCCAGGGCGTGGTTGATTTGATCAACTTCCGCGGTATTGTTTGGAACGAGCACGATAAAGGGATGACTTTTACGGAAGTGCCAATCCCGGCAGATTTGGTAGAAGAAGCAACTGAGTGGCGGGAAAAATTACTGGAAGCTGTTGCCGAGTTCGACGATACGCTGATGGAGAAATTTTTTGATGACCCGGCAAGTATTACCGAACGCGAAGTTTTGGACGCTTTGCGTCAGGCTACTTTGTCTGGTAAAATCGTTCCGATGACTTGCGGCTCATCTTTCAAAAATAAAGGTGTGCAAACAATGCTGGATTATGTGATGGAATTGTTGCCTTCTCCTTTAGATTCTAAAGGTGTTGTGGGCACTAATCCTGACACCGGTGCAGAAATCTTGGTGAAACCAGA
This sequence comes from uncultured Sphingobacteriaceae bacterium, assembly GCA_964244955.1. Taxonomy (GTDB): domain Bacteria; phylum Bacteroidota; class Bacteroidia; order Sphingobacteriales; family Sphingobacteriaceae; genus Mucilaginibacter_A. The sequence goes on from CAXTKQ010000020.1 coordinate 10,335, forward strand.
TGAAAAAGAACCTTTTGCAGCTTTGGCGTTTAAAATTGCAACCGATCCTTTCGTAGGCCGTTTGTGTTTTATCCGTGTTTACGCGGGTAATCTGGAAGCTGGTTCTTACGTGTACAATGCACGTTCAGAAAATAAGGAGCGTATCTCGCGTATCTTCCAAATGCACGCAAACAAGCAAAACCCGATACCGAATGTAGGTGCCGGTGATATTGCTGCGGTTGTTGGTTTTAAAGACATCAAAACAGGTGATACCCTTTGTGATGAAAAAAACCCGATCGTTTTAGAATCTATGAATTTCCCTGAGCCGGTTATTGGTTTAGCTATTGAACCTAAAACACAAGCTGACGTAGATAAATTAGGTATGGCTTTAGGTAAACTGGCCGAAGAAGACCCAACTTTCCGTGTTAACACAGATGAAGAAACAGGCCAAACCGTTATTTCAGGAATGGGCGAGCTTCACCTGGACATTATTATGGACCGCTTAAAACGTGAGTTTAAGGTAGAAGTTAACCAGGGTGCGCCACAGGTTTCTTACAAAGAAGCAATTACGGGTACAACACAGCACCGCGAAACTTACAAGAAACAAACCGGTGGACGTGGTAAGTTTGCTGATATCCAAATCATTATTTCTCCAAATGACGAAGGTAAAACAGGTTTGCAGTTTGTGAACGAAATTTCAGGCGGTTCTATTCCGCGTGAGTTTATCCCATCGGTAGAAAAAGGTTTTGCTGCTGCTATGGCAAATGGTGTTTTGGCCGGTTATCCGTTGCAGGATATGAAAGTTCGTTTAATTGACGGATCTTTCCACGCAGTTGATTCGGATGCTTTATCGTTTGAAATTTGTGCACGTTCTGCTTATCGCGAAGCATTGCCAAAATGTAAACCGGTTTTGATGGAGCCGATCATGAAGATCGAAATTTTAACCCCGGAAGAAAACATGGGCGATGTGATTGGTGATATGAACCGTCGTCGTGGCCAGCTTCTCGGTATGGATTCACGTGCTGGTGCACAAGTAATCAAAGCTACGGTGCCATTGTCAGAAATGTTTGGTTATGTAACCCAGTTGCGTACCATCACTTCCGGCCGTGCAACTTCTACCATGGAGTTTGACCACTACGAACCAGCACCGCGTAACGTACAGGATGAAGTAATTGCCAAATCAAAAGGCAAAGTACACGCATAATTTTAAGTGCTAAAAGAAGCATCAGCATAAATAAACTTATTGTATAACCGTAACTAATAGCTCTTACGGTTATACCTTACTAAAAAAACAAAATGAGCCAAAGAATCAGAATCAAATTAAAATCTTACGATTACAATTTGGTAGATAAATCTGCCGAGAAAATCGTTAAAACTGTAAAGCCAACCGGTGCTGTAGTTAGCGGGCCGCTGCCTTTGCCAACCGAAAAAAGAATTTTCACCGTTTTGCGTTCACCGCACGTAAATAAAAAAGCAAGAGAGCAATTTCAATTGTGTTCTTACAAACGTTTGCTTGATATTTACAGCTCGAACTCTAAAACAGTAGATGCGTTGATGAAATTAGAATTGCCAAGCGGCGTTGAAGTAGAGATCAAAGTGTAAGTACTTCTTTTATCCATAAAAAAAGATCGTTTTGAAAAAGAACGATCTTTTTTGTTTTAATACCAATTTGTACGTGATAAAAGAAGTATTTACTTTGTATCGTGATTTTAATATATTTGTTTAAATGGAAACTTACCTTGTACATCCAACAGCAGAACAGGAAAAAATCGTGTTGGATTTTTTCAAATCGTTAAATATTGCCTACGAAAAAAAAGAAGATGTTTTACCTATCCATGTTTTAAAAGGAATTAAAAGAGGCCAGGAAGACATCAAAGTAGGTCGAACGGTTTCGTTGGAAGAATTCAAGAAAAGTTTATCTATTTCGAAATGAAGGAATATACAATTGTCTTTTCTTAGGAAGCAATTGTTTCTTTCGAAGCTCAAAAAAAACAAATAGTGGATAGGTTTGGACAAAGAGAAGTTCAAAAATTTGAAAAACGCGTTCTTAAAACCCTAACTTTAATTTCAAAGTTTCCTCAAAGTTTTGAAGCCGTAATTAATAATTCTGATGTGCGTAAAGGCTTCGTACACAAAAACTGTTCTTTGTTTTATCAGGTTAAAGAATCGTCAATAGAAGTTTTATTTTTTTGGGATAATCGGCAGGAACCATCTTTTTAACACCAATTTTTGCCTGATAAAAGAAGCATCATCAATATTCCGGGTTTCCGGTTATTTCTTCCAGCTTATTTCTAACAGTCTGCAAATCGCGCGACAGTTTTTTCTCTTTATCGTTGGCTTTGGTTTTGTAGCCTTTGTATTCTTCTTCCAGTTCGTTGTACAATTTAGTGCGGTAATGTGCTTCGCGCCTCGCACTTGCCGAAAGGAAAATTACCGTTGCTGCGATCAAACCCAACGCAATCACCAAACCCCACATTATGGTGTTGTAAGTGGTTTTGGCAACAGGCATCCCCAAAAAACCAATGCTGTTTACTTGTGCATTCGTGGCGTTTAAACTTTGTTCTTTGCTGTTTACATCAGTTTGCAAAGCTGCCAGGGTTTTGGTTTGTGTTGCTAATTTGGTTTTAACAGCAGTTAAACTACTGTGTAAAGTACGCAAACTATCTTGCATACTTTTATAAAAAGCATCAATCATCGGATGCTGGTAACTGTAAGTTTTGCCCAAAATAAACTGGTACTGTCCGCCTAAACTTTTATCCGGGCTAACTGCAATCGGCGCAGCAACAGTTGGCCGTGGTTGCGCAGTTTGACTGGTATTTGCCGGATAAGTTTTTGTAAGATTGGTTTTTGGCGGAAGCGTTTTCCCTACAACCGGTTTTGCTGCCGTTGTTGCACGAGGTTTAGTTTTTACAGAATCCTGCGCGTAACCCGTTGAGATTATAGAAGATAACAGAATTACCTGCAATAAACGGAATGCTGTTTTTAGGTGCATAAAAGAAGCTTTGGTTTGGGTAAACATTTTCAAATTAAACAATGCCATTATAACAAAAATATAGTATTCGATGCAAACGAATATTAACATCGGCATTAAAATAACTTAAACGTAATTAACTTAGCCGCATGGTAATTGGATTTATAGGTTTGGGCGATATGGGCAAATTGTATGCAAAAGCTTTTGCTCAACAGGGTTTGGAAGTTTGCGGAAGCGATTTGCCGCACAATTTTGAACGTTTGTGTGAAGAATTGAACCCGCACCAAATTAAAGTACTTGCAGACGGAAGGGAAACCGCACAAAAAAGTGATTTGCTGATTTTTTCTGTAGAAGCCGAAAAAATCAAAGAAGTGGTGGCACGTTACGCGCCGTATGCAAAAACCGGTGCTATTATAGCTGGCCAAACATCCGTAAAACATCCCGAGATTGCTGCTTTTGAAGAATTTTTGCCTTTAACTTCCCAAATCATTACCATTCACGCTTTGCATGGGCCGGGTTTTATGCCGAAGGGGCAAAAGTTGGTCGTGATCCCGCACCGCTGTGATCAAAAAGCATATCAAACGTTGGTAGATGTGCTGTTGCTTTTGGAAGTAAACCTGGTAGAAATGGAAGACTATCATCAGCATGATAAAATTGTTGCCGACACCCAAGCCGTTACACACGTTGGTTTTGAAAGCATGGGAACGGCGTGCGCCACAGCAGGTTTTTACCCCTGGGAAAATGCGGCTTACATCGGCGGGATTGACAATGTAAAAATCCTGATCATGCTGCGGATTTTTAGTTACAAAGCACATGTTTATGCCGGTGCGGCCATTTTAAACCCTTACGCCAAGCAGCAGGTAAAGCAATACGCAGTTTCTGAATCCGAATTGTTTAAGCTGATGATCCAGGAAGATGAAAAGGAGCTGCGTAAGCGATTGTACGAAGCGCGGGATTTTGTTTTCCATGAAAGCCGGACACCCATTTTACTGGACGACAGCATTATGAAAGAATTTTCGTTGTCGGTCAATTCCCATCTTCGGAAACCCAACTCCCATTTAAGTTTGTTAAGTATGGTAGATGCTTGGAACAAACTGCAGGTAAATCCTTACGACAATTTGATCTGCCAAACTCCGCCTTTCCGTTTGCGTTTAGGCATAGCCGAATATTTATTCAAAAACGAAGCGTTGCTGGAAGAATCCATCGAAACGGCTTTGTACGATAAAAGTATCCGCGGCGATGACCTGGAATTTCATTCTGCTGTCCGTGATTGGTCGGCCATAGTAAACTACAGCGATATGGATGGTTACAAACTCCATTTCAACCATACCCAAAACTTTTTTAAAGACCGGTTAGCGCACGGCCGCCAGCAAAGTTCTGAATTGATAAAAAGATTAATGGGCGATTGATATTATTCCTTAATTTTGTACTTAAATAAGTACGTGTTATGGATGTTTTAAATTTTACAGATTTCCGTCAAAATCTAGCCAAAAACTTAGATAAAGTAAACGATAATGACGAAATCGTAATCGTATCGCGAAGCAAAGGAAAGAATGTGGTCGTGATGTCTTTAGAAGAATACAATTCGTTGTTAGAAACGATGCATTTAATCAAAAGTGAACCGAATAGAAAACGTTTGCAACAAGCTATTGATGAAATGAATAAAGGAGAATTTCAACAGCACAATTTGATAGAAGATTGAAATGGAATTGGTTTGGCAAACACAATCGTGGGAAGATTATCTGTATTGGCAACAAACCGATAAAAAGGTACTGCAACGAATTAATGAACTGATAAAAGATACTTTACGAAATGCTTTTAAAGGAATAGGAAAACCTGAACCATTAAAAGGAAATTACAGTGGTTGCTGGAGCCGGCGGATTACCGGAGAACACCGGTTGATTTATCAGGTAAAGGAACACCGGTTGCATATATTGCAATGCCGTTATCATTATCAATAATAAAAGGTTGGGTTTTCTTAATAAAAGCTGTAAAATTTAGGCTGATGCTTCTTTTACCATGCAAAATTTGGTGTCCGTTTAACAGAAATTGAAATTTACAGTCACTAAATTTATACCGATAAAAGAAGCATTGAGCTTATCTTGATTTCAGTAAAATTAGCTTTAAAAGCAGTCAAAAAGACAGACAATTAATTACTGCTTTTTTTAAAAAAATATTTTCCCGTAACTATTTGATAATTAATCAAACATTCCTATCTTTGCCGTCCCGAAAAGGGGAAAAATGTCTTGAACGAAGCCCTACTGCTTCGATGGACAGTTATAAATTAATTAAGAAAATGTCAGGAATTATTGGTAAAAAAGTAGGAATGACCAGCATTTTCGATGAAACAGGGAAAAATATTCCTTGTACCGTAATCGAAGCTGGCCCCTGTGTAGTAACACAGGTTAAGTCTGTAGAAACAGACGGATATGCTGCTGTTCAGTTGGCATATGACGAAAAGAAGGAAAAAAATACTTCCGGCCCGTTAAAAGGCCATTTTTCTAAAGCAGGAACCACGCCAAAGAAAAAACTGGTTGAATTCAGAACTTTCCAAGATCAAAAATCATTAGGTGATACAGTTACTGTGGAGCTTTTTGCAGCCGGAGACTTTGTAGATGTTGTAGGAACATCAAAAGGTAAAGGTTTTCAAGGGGTTGTAAAGCGTCATGGTTTCGGTGGTGTAGGTATGGCAACACACGGCCAGCACAACCGTTTACGGGCACCTGGTTCTTTGGGTGCATCTTCCTGGCCTTCGCGTGTATTTAAAGGTATGCGTATGGCCGGCCAAACTGGTAACAGCCGGGTAAAAGTTCAAAACTTGGAAGTATTAAAGGTTTATAACGAGCAGAATTTATTGGTGGTAAAAGGTTCTATACCTGGCGCTAAGGGTTCATTTGTAATTATCGACAAATAATGGAAGTAGTTGTATTAAATGTTTCAGGACAAGAAACTGGTGCCCGGGTGCAGCTTCCTGATTCGGTATTTGGCGTTGAACCTAACGATCACGCCATCTATTTAGACGTAAAACAATACCTGGCCAACCAACGTCAGGGAACACATAAAGCTAAACAGCGTAACGAAATTGCTGGTTCTACCCGCAAATTGCACAAACAAAAAGGAACTGGCGGCGCACGTGCTGGTAGTGTTAAATCCCCTTTGTTTAATGGTGGTGGCCGTGTTTTTGGTCCGCAACCGCGTGATTATAGTTTTAAGCTAAACAAGAAATTAAAATCACTAGCTCGTAAATCAGCTTTGTCATACAAAGCACAAGACAACCACATTGTGGTGTTGGAAGATTTCAACTTTGATTCCATCAAAACCAAAAACTATATCAATTTAGTGGCCGGTTTAAATTTTACCGACGAGAAAACCTTATTGGTTCTTCCAGCAGCAAACAACAATATTTATTTATCCAGCAGAAATATCAAAAAAGCAAAAGTAATCACGGCCGATCAGTTAAACACTTATGATGTGTTAAATGCAGGTAGGCTTTTGTTGACTGCAAGTTCTGTTAAAACTTTGGAGGAAGCATTAGCTAAGTAATATGGAAATTTTAAAGAAACCTTTGCTTACAGAAAAAGTAACCAAGTTAACAGAAAAGCTAAACCGTTATGCTTTCATTGTTGATCCTAAGGCCAATAAAATACAGATAAAAGGAGCAATTGAAGCTATGTATGGCGTTAATGTAGAGGCTGTAAATACCATGCGGTATGAAGGTAAACTGAAAAGCCGGAATACAAAAGCCGGTTCTGTTTCCGGCAGACCTTCTAAATACAAGAAAGCTGTTGTTACTTTGAAAGACGGTGAAACAATTGATTTTTACAGTAATAGTATCTAATTAAGAAAATGGCAGTTAAAAGATTTAAACCGGTTACACCTGGTACCCGATTCAGAGTTGGAGGCGATTATTCGGATATTACTACGAATGTTCCTGAAAAATCATTGGTTGTTTCCCATAAAAAATCAGGTGGTCGTAACCACTCTGGTAAAATGACCATCAGAAATGTTGGCGGTGGGCACAAAAAGTCTTATCGTTTAATTGATTTTAAACGTAATAAATTTGATATCCCGGCTATTGTAGCTACGATCGAATATGATCCTAACAGATCGGCACGCATTGTTTTGCTAAATTATGTTGACGGAGAAAAAAGATACATGTTAGCGCCGGAAGGCATCAAAGTTGGACAAACTGTTCTCTCAGGAGATGCAGTTCCGCCAGAAGTTGGCAATACTTTACCTTTAAAGAGTATCCCTTTAGGTTCTATCATCCATAACATCGAAATGAACCCTGGGCAAGGTGGCATAATTGCAAGATCAGCCGGAACGTATGCACAATTATCTGCACGTGATGGTAAATATGCAATTATTAAGTTACCTTCAGGAGAAACCCGGATGATTTTGGCTACTTGCTTAGCTACTATTGGTACGGTTTCCAATTCTGAAAAGGCAAACGAAGTATTGGGAAAAGCCGGCCGTAAACGTTGGTTAGGCCGCAGGCCAAGAGTTCGTGGTGTTGCCATGAACCCGGTGGATCACCCGATGGGTGGTGGTGAAGGCCGGGCTTCCGGTGGTCATCCGCGCTCTCGTAAAGGTTTATTGGCCAAAGGCTTTAAAACCCGTGATAAAAAGAAATCGTCTGATCGTTACATCATCGAAAGAAAGAAAAAATAATGGCACGTTCAATTAAAAAAGGACCTTATATTGATCATAACCTGGAAAGAAAAGTTCTTACCTTGAATGATTCAAACAAAAAATCAGTAGTTAAAACCTGGTCGCGTCGTTCCATGATTTCTCCGGATTTCGTTGGTCATACGTTTGCGGTACATAACGGTAATAAGTTTATACCGGTTTATGTAACAGAAAATATGGTTGGACACAAGTTAGGGGAATTTTCTCCGACACGTACCTTTAGAGGTCACTCTGAAAAGAAAAAATAACCGGTAATGGAAGCAACAACAAAAATTAAAAAGTCTGTATTAGTTAGACAACGCAAAGAGCAAGAGAAAGCTCAACAAGGCGGAGCTTCTGCTGCTAAGTTACAAAATTGTCCAACCTCACCGCGTAAAATGCGTTTGGTGGTTGATCTGATCAGGGGAGAAAATGTAGAAAAAGCTTTGTACATTTTAAAATATACCAATAAAGAAGCAGCTATCCGGGTTGAAAAACTTTTGTTATCTGCCATTAAAAATTGGGAGTTAAAGAACGAAGGCAAACGTGTTGAGGACAGTGTTCTTTTTGTAAAGGAAATTTCAGTAGGTGGTGGCCGTCAGTTAAAAAGGTTACGCCCGGCACCGCAGGGCAGAGGTTACCGGATTAGAAAACGTTCTAACCATATAACGTTAATAGTAGATTCAAAAAATGATAACATATAATTTGTAATGGGACAAAAAGCACATCCAATAGGCAACAGGTTAGGGATCATCAGAGGATGGGATTCTAACTGGTTCGGTGGCAATAATTACTCCGACAAATTAGTGGAAGATGAAAAAATCCGTAAATATTTATCTGTACGTATTGCGAAAGGCGGCGTTGCCAAAGTAGTGATCGAACGTACTTTAAAACGGATCACGGTTACTATTCACACTGCCCGTCCGGGTATTGTAATTGGTAAAGGCGGACAAGAAGTTGACAAGATCAAAGAAGAGCTTAAAAAGTTGACTAAAAAGGACATCCAAATCAATATTTTTGAGATTAAACGTCCTGAGCTGGATGCACAATTGGTTGCAGAAGGTGTAGCCAAGCAATTAGAAGCACGTATCTCTTTCCGTCGGGCCATGAAAACGACCATTGCTTCTACCATGAGAATGGGGGCAGAAGGTATCAAAATTATGTGTTCAGGTCGTTTAGGTGGTGCTGAAATGGCACGTACCGAACAATACAAAGAAGGAAGGATTCCGTTGCATACTTTCCGTGCTGATATTGATTATGCATTGGCGGAAGCTTTAACTACTTATGGTAAAATAGGCGTTAAAGTTTGGATTTGCAAAGGTGAGGTTTACGGTAAACGTGATCTTTCTCCAAACATCGGTGCCAACACCAACACGAACAGCAAAGGCGGACGCCCAGAAGGTGCTGCTGCTTATGGCGACCGTGAGCGCGGTGGTGACAGAAGGAATGCAGGCGGCGGCGGTGATCGCAGAAACAATAATAACAACGACAGAAGATCTGGTGGAGGAAGTAACAACGGCCCAAGAGGCGGTGGTAACAATTCTAATCAGAGAGGCGGGGGCGGTGCACCTGGCGCAAAAAGAAGATAATTATATTCAAAACTATATAAGTTTTGTATCACAGTAAAAGTTTAAAGTAATGCTACAGCCCAAAAGAACGAAATTTAGGAAAATGCAAAAAGGCAGGATGAAAGGTGTTGCCACACGTGGCGCGGAGCTTTCATTCGGTTCATTTGGAATCAAGTCTTTAGAGCCTGCCTGGATCACCAGCCGTCAAATAGAATCTGCCCGTATCGCTGTTACCCGTTTTATGAAACGTGAAGGACAGGTTTGGATTAGGATTTTCCCGGATAAGCCAGTAACCAAAAAACCAGCCGAAGTGCGTATGGGTAAAGGTAAAGGTGCGCCAGAATATTGGGTGGCTGTTGTTAACCCCGGAAGGATCATTTTTGAAGCAGAAGGTGTGTCCCTGGAAACAGCTAAAGAAGCCATGCGCCTTGCTGCACAAAAATTACCAGTGCAAACGAAGTTTGTGGTAAGACGTGATTACATAGAAGCAGAATAATTAATTAACAAATCGAATCCTGAAAGCACAGGCTCTTCGAGCGAAATAAAAACAAGATGAAGAATTCAGAAATTTTAGAACTGTCAACAGAAGAACTTACTGCCCGTTTGGCAGAAGAAAGATCTACCCTGACTAAATTAAAATTTGCGCACACCGTTTCTGCTATTGAAAATCCTTCCCGTATTGCAAAAATCAAGAAAGATATAGCTCGTTTAAATACTGAAATTACCAAACGCAAAGCGGTTCCAACTTCTGAAACAATTTAATCATCCGAATTAAAATGGAAAGAAATTTAAGAAAAACAAGAACAGGATTGGTGGTGTCCAATAAGATGGATAAATCAATCGTGGTTTCAGTTGAGCGTAAGGGGAAACACCCGATTTACGGTAAGTTCGTAAAGAAAACGACAAAATTCATGGCTCACGATGAAGCAAACACTTGCGGTATAGGAGATACAGTTACCATTATGGAAACCCGCCCTCTTAGCAAGAACAAGAATTGGAGATTAGTTCAAATTGTAGAAAAAGCTAAGTAATGGTACAGCAGGAATCAAGATTAAACGTTGCTGATAACAGCGGGGCCAAAGAAGTACTCGTAATTCGGGTATTGGGCGGCACGGGCAAAAGGTATGCTTCTTTAGGCGATAAAATTGTGGTAACTGTAAAAAGCGCCTTGCCATCGGGCAACGTGAAAAAAGGTACAGTTTCTAAAGCAGTTGTAGTAAGGACCAGTAAAGAAGTTAGAAGAAAAGACGGTTCTTATATTCGTTTCGATGATAATGCTGCTGTTCTTTTGAATAATCAGGATGAGCCAAGAGGTACCCGTATATTTGGTCCGGTGGCCAGGGAACTTCGGGAAAAACAATTTATGAAGATTGTATCATTAGCACCAGAAGTATTATAACATGGAAAAGAAGAGTAATTCTCAGATCAAATTTAAACTCCATAAAGGTGATCTGGTAAAAGTAATAGCAGGTGATTCAAAAGGATCTCAGGGTAAAATAACTGAGGTAATATTGAGTGAAAGCAGGGCTTTGGTTGAAGGTGTAAATATGGTTACCAAACACACCAAACCAAATGCAGCCAACCCTAACGGAGGAATAGTTAAAAAAGAAGCACCTATCCATATTTCAAACTTAGCTTTAATTGATCCTAAAACCGGTAACACTACCCGAACAGGAAGAAAAAGAGACGAGCAGGGTAAATTGGTAAGGGTGTCTAAAAAATCTGGGGAGGAAATTAAATAATGGCTTACGTACCAAGATTAAAATCACAATATAAAGACGATATCCGCACTTCGTTAAAGGACAAATTCCAATACAAAAGTGTGATGCAGGTTCCGAAGCTGGAAAAAATTGCGATTAACCAAGGCGTTGGCGCTGCTACTACGGATAAGAAGTTGATTGATACTGCAATTGCAGAGTTGACCACGATTACTGGCCAGCAAGCGGTTTCATCCAAATCAAAAAAGGATATCTCTAACTTTAAATTGCGTAAAGGTATGCCGGTTGGTGTACGTGTTACTTTGCGTGATAATCACATGTATGAGTTTTTAGATCGTTTAATTTCAGTAGCTTTGCCGCGTATCAGAGATTTTAAAGGAATTAACGATAAAGGTTTTGATGGAAAAGGTAACTACACTTTAGGTATTACCGAGCAAATCATCTTTCCTGAGATCAATATTGATAAAATCAATAAGATTATGGGTATGGATATTACCTTTGTTACTTCTGCTAAAAATGATGTGGAAGCATTAGAACTTTTAAAATCATTCGGGTTACCATTTAAAAACCAAAATACCAACAACAATAATGGCTAAAGAAGGTGTAAAAGCACGTGATGTAAAACGTGCAAAGGCTGTTGCCAAATATGCTGAAAAAAGGGCTGCCTTAAAAGCTGCTGGGGATTATGTAGGATTAGATAAACTACCCCGCAACGCTTCTCCGGTACGTCAGCACAACCGGGACAAGTTAACTGGCCGCCCGCGTGGTTATATGCGCCAGTTTGGTATTTCCAGGGTTTCTTTCCGGGAAATGGCCTTGGCTGGTAAAATTCCGGGGGTAAAAAAAGCAAGTTGGTAGTTAACAAAAAGTTCTTTGGAACAGGGTTGGTTGGCACCATGCTTCTTTTACCACATAAAATTTTGAATTGATAACAGGTCGGCAGGAAAGCCCTGACCGATACCACTGTCAAAACTATAACAGTAAATGAATACAGACCCAATTGCAGATTATCTTACACGAGTAAGAAACGCGATCAAAGCAAACCACCGTGTTGTTGAGATCCCGGCATCAAACATCAAAAAAGAAATTACCAAAGTACTTTTTGATAAAGGCTACATTGCCAACTACAAATTTGATGATACCGCTACACAAGGCACCATCAAAGTAGCTTTAAAATACAATCCCGTTACCAAAATTTCTGCAATCCGTAATTTGTCACGTATCAGCAGGCCAGGTTTACGCAGATACGCGGGTGTAGAAAACATGCCGCGTGTATTGAATGGTTTAGGTATCGCGATATTGTCAACTTCTAAAGGTGTAATGACCGATAAAGAAGCAAAACAGCAAAATATCGGTGGCGAAGTTTTATGTTACATTTATTAATCGGAGGAATTAAAAATGTCGAGAATAGGAAAAGCGCCCGTTGCATTACCAGGTAGTGTTACCGTTTCTGTATCACCAGATAATTTAGTTACCATTAAAGGACCGAAGGGATCTTTAACCCAACAAGTTGACAGCGATATTACAATTGAGCAAGAAGAAGGTAAGTTAGTTGTGAAAAGACCTTCTGAGCAAAAACGTCATAAAGCTTTACACGGTTTGTACCGGTCTTTGGTTAACAATATGGTGATTGGTGTTACCGAAGGATACAAGTTAGAGCAAGAGTTGGTTGGTGTTGGTTACAGAGCCACCAATACCGGTAATACTTTAGATTTAGTTTTGGGTTTCTCTCACCATTATGTGTTTGAATTGCCGAAAGAAATTAAAGTTACCACCACTGCTGAAAAAGGAAAAAACCCTACAATTATTCTTGAATCTATAGACAAGCAGTTATTGGGTCAGGTTGCAGCGAAAATACGTTCATTAAGAGCACCAGAACCATATAAAGGTAAAGGTATCAAGTTTGTTGGTGAGCAATTAAGAAGAAAAGCGGGTAAATCTGCATCAAAAAAATAATTGTTATGTTAGGTAAATTATCAAGAAGAGAAAGAATAAAAAAGGGCATTAGAAAACGTTTGACAGGTTCTTCAGAACGTCCGCGTTTATCTGTTTTTAGAAGCAACAAAGGAATCTATGCACAAGTTATTGATGATTTGGCCGGAAAAACCTTAGTTTCTGCTTCTTCTTTGTCCAAAGAATTTACAGCCGAAGGATCAAAATCAGATCAATCAGTTGCTGTAGGAAAATTGGTTGCAGAAAAAGCAATTGCTGCCGGTATCAAAGAAGTAGTTTTTGACCGTAATGGTTATTTATATCACGGAAGGATCAAATCTTTGGCAGAAGGTGCACGTGAAGGCGGTTTAATATTTTAATTCAATTAGCAAAATGTCAACTATCAATATAAAAAGAGTTAAATCAAGCGAGATTGAATTAAAAGATCGTTTGGTAAGTATCCAGCGTGTGGCCAAAGTAACCAAAGGCGGACGTACTTTCAGTTTTTCGGCCATTGTTGTGGTTGGAGATGAAAACGGTGTGGTTGGTTATGGTTTAGGCAAGGCAAAAGAAGTAACCGAAGCAATTGCCAAAGGCATTGACGATGCTAAAAAGAATTTAGTAAAAGTTCCGATCATCAACAGTACCATTCCACATGAGCAAATTGGTAAGTTTTCAGGTGGCTTTGTGTTTATCAAACCTGCTGCTGTTGGTACGGGTGTAATTGCCGGTGGTGCCATGCGTGCCGTATTAGAATCAGCCGGTGTACACAATGTTTTGGCAAAATCAAAAGGGTCATCAAACCCGCACAACGTGGTAAAGGCTACTGTTTCGGCATTATCACAGTTACGCGACGCACATACCGTGGCACAACAACGCGGAATTGATTTAGGAAAAGTTTTTAACGGTTAATCAACATGGCTAAGATAAAAATAACACAGGTAAAAAGCGTTATCGACAGAAGCGAACGCCAAAAACTAACCATGAAGGCTTTAGGTCTAAGAAAAATCAGCCAAAGCGTTGAGGTAGAAGCCAATAGTGCCATTATTGGCATGGTTCGTACAGTAAATCATTTGGTAGCCGTAGAAAATATTTAATATTATGAATTTAAGTAATTTAAAACCAGCAGCAGGCTCTACAAAAACAAGAAAACGTATTGGTAGAGGTACGGGTTCCGGACGTGGCGGAACTTCGACCCGTGGACATAAAGGTGCGGGTTCCCGTTCCGGTACTTCATCAAAAGTAGGTTTCGAAGGCGGGCAAATGCCTTTGCAACGCCGGGTTCCGAAGGTAGGATTTAAAAACCCTAACCGTAAAGAATATGTAGGGATCAACTTAGACGTTTTGCAGGAACTGGTAGAAAAATTTAATTTATCTGCAGTAGATTTTGATGCTTTAAAAACGCATGGTTTGGTATCCCGGAACGACCTGGTAAAAATATTAGGACGTGGCGAATTAAAAGCTAAGTTAGAAGTGAAAGCACACGCTTTTACAGCTACAGCACAAAAAGCAATAGAATCTGCGGGTGGATCTACCGTTAAGTTATAAATTTCAATGAAGAAATTTTTCAACACGCTTTCCAACATTTGGAAAATTGACGATTTAAGAGTGCGTATCATCAACACACTCTTATTTCTTTTAATATACCGTATCGGTTCTTTTATCACTATCCCAGGGGTTGATGCAAATGCAATTGATTCACAGAAGGCAAGAGAAGGGGTTTTAGGTTTATTAAATATGTTTGCTGGAGGCTCTTTTTCAAGGTCTTCTATTTTTGCTTTAGGCGTAATGCCTTATATTTCTGCATCAATCGTAATGCAATTGTTGGGTATAGCTGTTCCTTATTTCCAAAAATTGCAAAAGGAGGGGGAAAGCGGCCGAAATAAGATCAACCAGTGGACACGTTATTTAACTATATTTATTACTGCACTTCAGGCAATTGGTTACGTAAAATCACAGATCCCGCTTGAAGCCAAATTATTCGGAGAGCCTTTGTTTACCATTTCTTCGGTTTTTGTATTAACTGCCGGTACATTGTTTGTAATGTGGTTAGGCGAAAAAATCACGGATAAAGGAATTGGAAACGGAATTTCACTGATTATTATGGTGGGTATTATTGCACAGCTTCCTTTTGGTATCTTGTCAGAATTTACTTCCCGGATTAGCGGAAACGGCGGTCCAATTGCGTTTTTAATTGAAATTGTGGCCTTGGTTGCCGTAGTGATGTTTACAATTTTAATCGTTCAGGGAACACGAAAAATTGCTGTTCAATATGCCAAACGAATTGTGGGCAACAAACAGTACGGAGGTGTTCGGCAGTACATCCCGCTTAAAGTTACTGCAGCAGGTGTTATGCCAATTATTTTTGCGCAGGCATTGATGTTTATTCCGGCTACCGTTGCCTCGTTTTTTCCAAACGCTGCATCTAATGGTTTTTTAATGGCAGTTTCTGACTATACTTCTTTTACGCATAATATTATTTTTGCCATTCTGATTATCCTTTTTACTTATTTCTACACAGCAATTACGGTTAACCCTAACCAAATGGCTGACGATATGAAAAAGAACCAGGGTTTTATCCCCGGTGTAAAGCCAGGAATCACGACTTCAGAATATATTGATGCCGTAATTTCCAGAATAACTTTACCCGGCTCAATTTTTCTTGCCATCGTAGCAATCATACCTGCAATAGCATCAAAATTAGGTGTAAACAGCCAATTTTCCAGGTTTTTCGGTGGAACTTCCTTAATTATCTTAGTTGGTGTGGTTTTAGATACGTTGCAACAAATTGAAAGTCATTTATTGATGCGTCATTACGATGGCTTGATGAAAACAGGCCGGATCAAAGGACGCACTGCTATTCCTGTTGCTACCGGAACAACACCTCCTGCAATTTAATTTTTGGTAGGAGAGAATGCCTAAGATTAATTATAGAACACCAGAAGAAATTGAACTAATACGGTTAAGCTGCCAACTGGTTTCGAAAACCCTTGGAGAAATTGCAAAATTAATCAAACCGGGAATTAAGACAATTGAACTGAATAAAGCGGCTGAAACCTTTATTCGTGATCATGGCGGTGTCCCTGCTTTTTTAAATTACAATGGTTTCCCTTTTTCTTTATGCATTTCTTTAAACAACCAGGTTGTGCATGGTTTTCCTGGAAAGTATGAACTTGTTCCCGGTGATATCGTTTCTGTTGACTGCGGTGTAATCATGAATAAATATTATGGTGATTCTGCTTACACCTTCGCAGTTGGAGAGCCTCGTGAAGAGATCAGAAAATTGATGCAGGTTACGATGGAATGCTTGGAATTGGGCATATCAAAAGCAGTAACCGGAATGCGGATCGGTGATGTTGGTTATGCAGTTCAGGAACATGCCGAGAAATTTCATTTTGGTGTGGTAAAAGAATTAGTCGGCCATGGTGTTGGCACTAAATTGCATGAAAAGCCGGATGTTCCTAATTATGGCAAAAGAGGTTCGGGAATTAAACTGGAAGAAGGAATGGTAATTGCCATTGAACCTATGATAAACGCAGGACGTGCCGGTGTGAGATTTTGGGACGATGGTTGGACAATTTCTACTTCTGACGGTAAACCTTCTGCCCATTATGAACATACGGTTGCTGTAAAAAAGGGGAAAGCAGACATTTTAACCTCCTTTGATTACATTGAAAAAGTTTTAAAAGAAAAAAATAATATTTAACAAAAAATTGTTAATTTTGCATCCCGCTTCAAAAATAGACAATGAAGTAGAAATCAATAAAATATGGCTAAACAAGCCTCAATTGAACAAGACGGTGTAATAAAAGAGGCATTATCTAATGCTATGTTTCGCGTAGAATTAGAGAATGGGCATGAAATAATCGCTCACATATCTGGTAAAATGCGAATGCATTATATCAAAATTTTGCCTGGAGACCGGGTAAAATTAGAGATGAGTCCTTATGATTTAACAAAAGGTAGGATCACTTATAGATACAAATAAAATGAAAGTTAGGGCATCTATTAAAAAGAGAAGCGCAGATTGCAAGATCATACGCCGTAAAGGAAAGCTTTACGTAATCAACAAGAAAAACCCAAAGTTTAAACAACGTCAGGGATAAATTAGGTTTTCTGTAAAGAAATAGTTTGGATACTTCTTTTAACAGGCTAAATATTAAATAAAATATGGCAAGGATTGCAGGTATTGATTTACCAAGAAACAAAAGAGGCGAGATCGGTTTAACTTATATTTTTGGAAT
Source organism: uncultured Sphingobacteriaceae bacterium (assembly GCA_964244955.1). Lineage (GTDB taxonomy): Bacteria > Bacteroidota > Bacteroidia > Sphingobacteriales > Sphingobacteriaceae > Mucilaginibacter_A. The sequence goes on from CAXTKQ010000020.1 coordinate 27,415, forward strand.
CGGCAGATCTACCGCTCAAAATATTTTGACCCAGGCTGGCATTGATTTCAGCGTGAAAGTTCAGGATTGGTCTGACGAGCAGCTTAATGCTATCCGTGGGATCATCAATGATCAAATCAAGGTTGAAGGATCATTGCGTTCTGAAGTTCAATTAAATATTAAGCGTTTAATGGACATCGGCTGCTACAGAGGAACTCGTCATCGAAAAGGTTTACCTTTAAGGGGACAACGTACCAAAAACAATTCACGTACCCGAAAAGGAAAACGTAAGACTGTAGCTAACAAGAAAAAAGTTACTAAGTAATCATTAATTGTTAACAGCTTTTTGGTTTAGTAAACAAGTTGTTAATTTTCAATCAATAAAATGGCTAAAGCTAAAAAAGTTACCAAAAAGCGTATTGTTGTGATCGAGCCAGTTGGCCAAGCACATATCAATGCTACTTTTAACAATATTATTGTTACGTTAACCAACAATAACGGACAAGCTATTTCCTGGTCTTCGGCAGGAAAGATGGGTTTTAAAGGCTCTAAAAAGAATACTCCTTATGCAGCCGGACAAGCGGCGGCTGACTGTGCCAAAACAGCACATGATTTAGGTTTACGCAAAGTTGAAGTTTTTGTAAAAGGGCCGGGCGCAGGGCGTGAGTCTGCTATTCGTACTTTGCAAACTTCAGGTATTGAAGTAACTACCATCCGCGATATTACGCCAATGCCACACAATGGATGCCGCCCATCTAAAAGAAGAAGAGTTTAATTAACCGATTTTAAAGCTAAGATTCAGTACTGTTTTTATACTGATACTTTAAAAAAACAAAAATGGCCAGATATACCGGACCTAAGTCCAAAATTGCAAGAAGATTCAGAGAACCAATTTTTGGTCCTGACAAAGCATTAGAAAAAAAGAATTATCCTCCTGGCATGCATGGAACCTCTAAAAGAAGAGGCAAGCAATCCGAGTATGCAGTACAGTTGATGGAAAAACAAAAAGTTAAATACACTTACGGTGTGTTAGAGCGCCAGTTCGAAAATTTATTTCATAAAGCTTCTAGTAGTGTAGGCGTTACGGGAGAAATGCTTTTGAAATTATTAGAAGCACGTTTGGACAATGCGGTGTACCGTTTAGGCATTGCACCAACACGTTCAGCAGCACGCCAGTTAGTTAGCCATAAACATATCAATGTTAACAATATGGTAGTTAACATCCCGTCTTATTCTTTAAAAGCTGGCGACGTTATTTCTGTCCGCGAAAAATCTAAATCTTTAGAGGCCATTACCAATACTGTATCCGGTAGAAGGATCAATAAGTTTAGTTGGTTGGAATGGGACCCGAATAACCTATCGGGTAAATTCCTGAATTATCCGCAGCGCGATGAAATTCCTGAAAATATCAAGGAAAACCTCATCGTCGAGCTATACTCTAAATAATATTATGACGATGTAATATAACCGGCAAACAGCCGGTTTTTACGTTTTCAATTTAATCATTCAAACATAACTAATAGTATATAATGGCCATATTAGCATTTCAAAAACCAGATAAGGTGATCATGCAGAAATCAAATGATTCTGACGGCACGTTTGAATTTCGTCCTTTAGAACCAGGTTTCGGTATCACTATCGGTAATGCTTTACGTCGTATTTTGCTTTCTTCGTTAGAAGGTTATGCAATTACCTCCGTTCGTTTTTCCGGGGTTACCCATGAGTTTTCGACAATGAAAGGCGTTGTTGAAGATGTTACCGAAATCATCCTGAACTTAAAACAAGTTCGTTTCAAAAAAACCGGAGACTCTGGTGATAACGAAAAAATATTTGTAATTGTAAACGGCCAGGACAGTTTTAAAGCTGGTGATATTACCAAGTTTTCCAATAACTTCTCGGTATTAAATCCAGAATTGGTTATTTGCAACATGGATTCTTCTGTTACTTTAGAAATTGAATTTACAGTTGCTAAAGGCAGAGGTTACGTTCCGAGTGAAGAGAATAAAAATGCAGATGCTGTTGTAGGTGTTATCGCAGTAGATTCTATTTTTACCCCGATAAAAAACGTAAAATACGTGATCGAAAACTATCGTGTTGAACAAAAAACCGATTACGAAAAATTGGTTTTGGATATTGCAACTGATGGTTCTATCCACCCGGAAGATGCTTTAAAAGAAGCTGCAAAAATTTTGATCCAGCACTTTATGTTGTTTTCAGATGAAAACATGATGCTGGAAGCACAAACCAAAGAAGAAACCAAAGAAGTTGACGAGGAAATTTTGCATATGCGCAAAATCCTGAAAACGGAATTGGTTGATCTTGACCTTTCTGTAAGGGCTTTAAATTGCTTAAAAGCAGCCGACATCCGCACTTTGGCAGAATTGGTTTCTTATGATGTTGCCGATATGTTGAAATTCAGAAACTTCGGTAAAAAATCACTGACCGAAATTCAGGATTTGGTGAAATCAAAAGGCTTATCTTTTGGCATGAACCTTTCAAAATACAAATTAGACGAAGAATAAAACCGGTGCCTGAAAAGGAACGGATTAAATTAATCCATTGGCATAATTCCGAGGGTTTGAACCATCACCCAACGGTATGCACGTGCAAAAACAAATAAACAATGAGACACGGAAAAAAAGTAAACCATTTAGGCCGCACCGACAGCCATCGCAAAGCAATGCTGGCAAACATGGCTTCTTCGCTTATTTTGCATAAGCGCATCACTACAACATTGGCTAAAGCAAAAGCTTTGCGCATGTATGTTGAGCCTTTATTAACCAAATCTAAAAATGATACCACACATTCCCGTCGTACTGTTTTTAGTTACTTAAAAGATAAAGAAACATTAACCGTTTTATTTCGCGAAGTAGCCGAAAAAATTGCTACGCGCCCAGGTGGTTACACGCGTATCGTAAAAATGGAAAACCGTTTAGGCGATAATGCTGAAATGGCCATCATCGAATTGGTAGATTACAATACTGTTTATACCAAAGGAAATGCAGCAGCAACAGAAAAGAAATCAACCCGTCGTCGTGGTTCCGGCCGTGGCAACAAAGCTGATGGCAATGTAAATTCGCCGGAAGGTGGCATTGATTCTCCGGTAGATCAAAGCATGCCGGCTACACCAATTCCTGATCCTTCATCAGCAGGCGAGCCCTTAGCGCCAGACGAAGAATTATAAATAAAATTTGTCCTGATTAAAGGATAAAAAGCCCTGGTTTTAATCAGGGCTTTTTTTATGGGGGTAAAAGAAGTATTGCCAATGCTTCTTTTACCCCCATAAAAATCATGTTATAGTATGTATTTAACCAAAGGTTGTAATAAATATGACAGGATGTCATTCTAAAAATCCTTCTTATGTGTTAAATCCAGGTAAAAACCTGTCAGCAAATACTTAATAATAATAATTGTGTTGCTTGGCACATGGCTTGTTCAATAAGATTTGAATTATTAAGCGAGAATTAAAATAAAATCAATCATATTATGGCTAAAATTATTGGAATTGACTTAGGAACAACAAATTCCTGCGTGGCAGTAATGGAAGGTAACGAACCTGTTGTTATTGCTAATAGCGAAGGTAAACGCACCACACCTTCCGTTGTGGCATTTGTAGATAATGGCGAACGTAAAGTAGGCGATCCTGCTAAACGCCAGGCAATTACAAACCCTACAAAAACCATTTCTTCGATTAAACGCTTTATGGGAAACCAGTTTAACGAAGTTACTAAAGAAATTGAACGCGTTCCGTATAAAGTGGTTAAAGGTGATGGCAATACACCAAGGATCGTTATCGGAGACCGTAATTATACCCCACAGGAAATTTCAGCAATGATCCTTCAGAAAATGAAGAAAACGGCTGAAGATTTTTTAGGGACCGAAGTAACAGAAGCGGTTATTACCGTTCCTGCATATTTTAACGATGCACAACGTCAGGCTACGAAAGAAGCAGGCGAAATTGCCGGTTTAAAAGTTCGCCGGATCATCAACGAGCCAACTGCTGCTGCTTTGGCTTACGGTTTGGACAAAGCGCACAAAGACATGAAAATCGTGGTGTTTGACTGCGGTGGCGGTACACATGACGTTTCTGTGTTAGAGTTAGGCGATGGCGTATTCGAAGTAAAATCAACGGATGGCGATACACACTTAGGCGGAGATGACTTTGACCAGGTAATCATAGACTGGTTGGCAGACGAGTTTAAAAGCGACGAAGGCATAGACCTGCGTAAAGACCCAATGGCTTTGCAACGCTTAAAAGAAGCAGCCGAAAAAGCCAAAGTTGAGTTATCAAGCACTACGCAAACCGAAATCAACTTGCCTTATATTACCGCTGCTGATGGTATGCCAAAGCACTTAGTAAAAACTTTGACCCGTGCAAAATTTGAGCAATTGGCTGATAGTTTGATTAAACGTACTATCGAACCTTGCCGTACTGCATTAAAAAATGCTGGTTACAGTACTTCAGATATTGACGAAATTATCCTGGTTGGTGGTTCAACCCGTATCCCTGCAATTCAGGAAGCTGTTGAAAAGTTTTTTGGAAAAGCACCTTCAAAAGGTGTAAACCCGGATGAAGTGGTGGCTATTGGCGCTGCAATCCAAGGTGGTGTGTTAACCGGAGAAGTGAAAGATGTCTTGTTGCTGGATGTTACACCGCTTTCTTTGGGTATCGAAACAATGGGTGGCGTGATGACGAAACTGATTGATGCAAACACAACAATCCCGTCTAAAAAATCAGAAACTTTTTCTACGGCTTCTGATAACCAGCCTTCGGTAGAAATCCATATTTTGCAAGGAGAACGCCCAATGGCTGCCCAAAACCGTACCATCGGCCGTTTCCACTTAGATGGAATTCCTGCTGCACCTCGCGGCATTCCGCAAGTTGAAGTTACTTTTGATATTGATGCAAACGGTATCCTGAACGTATCTGCAAAAGATAAAGCAACCGGCAAAGAGCAAAAAATCCGTATCGAAGCTTCTTCCGGTTTAACAGATGCAGACATTAAGAAAATGAAAGACGAAGCCGAAGCCAATGCCGAAGCCGATAAAAAAGCAAAAGAAGAAGTTGAAAAACTGAACGCTGCCGATGCTTTGATCTTTTCGACAGAAAAACAATTGAAAGAATACGGCGATAAAATTTCTGCTGATAAAAAAGCGCCGATTGAAGCTGGTTTGGCCAAACTGAAAACAGCTTATGCCGCTAAAAATGTAACTGATATGGACGCAGCCCAAACAGAACTGCAAACCGCATGGAATGCAGCATCAGAAGAAATGTATAAAGCTACGCAAGATGGCGCGGCTGGTGCACAAGGCGGGCCAACTGCCGATGGCAGCGCAAATGCCGGACAAGCAGCAGGAAGCGAAGCCGATTCTGTAACGGATGTTGACTTTGAAGAAGTAAAATAAGTTTGAACTGCTATAAATTGAAAAGCGCTTTTGGGGGAAAATCCTGAAAGCGCTTTTTTTATGCCGGTAAAAGAAGCATTGGGTTTTATTGTTGTTGCAGAAACGCAATCAGTTGCACCATGGCTTTTCCGCG
>CAXTKQ010000020.1:32942-36257 GCA_964244955.1 uncultured Sphingobacteriaceae bacterium
TTGTTTTTTTCTTCCAAAGGCATTTTGGCAAAAGTGACCGGATAACCATCAGGCTGAAAAATCGGATCATAACCAAAACCACCATTCCCGGAAATTTTTGTACGGATGGTGCCGGCAACTACGCCTTCAAACCAATGTTCCTGTCCTTTCCAAATCAAAGAAACAACGGTTTTAAATTGTGCTTTTCGGTTTTTCTCATCTTCCAATTGCTCCAAAACACGCTCAATATTGGCCTGATGGTTTCCATGTTCGCCGGCATATCGTGCAGAAAAAACGCCGGGATCACCGTTTAATGCTTCAATTTCCAAGCCGCTGTCATCTGCAAAGCAATCCAGGTTGTATTGCTGATAAATCCGTTGTGTTTTAATCGAAGCATTTTCTTTAAAAGTGGTTCCGGTTTCTTCAATTTCATCTTCAAAACCCAAATCTTTCAGGCTTAATATTTTAAACCTGTTGCCAACCGCGTGTGCAACTTCTTCAACTTTGTGCGCATTGTTGGTTACAAAAACAAGTTCTTTCATCATGGTTACAAGGTTTTCATCGCATCCCAAAAAGCTTTGGTTTTATCTTTGTTGCCCAGCATTTCGGTAAAACTGTAGGTATATAAAATTAGATAATTTGGCTCTTGGCGGATCTCATTCAGCGTAGTTTCCGGCAAACTTAAATCTTTCGGCTTCAACCCAAAACACACCAATTTTAGTGGCATAAAAGAAGCATGCAATTCTTTGAAACTAACATTTTGATAAGCCGAAAAATCAACAATAGCCACATCATCAAAATTCATTTGCTTTCGTGCCAGCGTATTTTCTAAAGCTTTTAACTGGTTGTCGTTCAGTTTCTGATCGGTCAAAATCAAAAAGTGTTTCAGGTTTTTTCCGATAGAACTAAATTCGGTTTTTGTCTTTTTTGGTAATTCTGCAACCGGTTTTTCAGAAGAAATACATTCCACGGGCTTTTCTTCCCACAACAAATCATTTTTGGTGAGGTATAAATCTTCGTTCATTAAAATCTGCAAGGCGGCTGCTTCTTCGGTTAGCATAATCAATTTTGGTTAAAATTAGTTAAACTGTTTTCGGCTTCCATATAATTTCAGGAATATTGCCGTTAAGTTATGTTGTGTAATTTGTGCAGGTACGGATAATTTTTCCGAAATTTAACCAAAATATACACGATAAAAACAGCATGTGTATTTTTAAAAGAACATTTTTTATATGAAAAAATTTACCGTTTTGATCCTGTGTTTTGTGATGAGTGTTTTTACAGCTTTGGGTCAAAAAAAATCATTGGATAAAGTTGCGGCAGTTGTAGGCAACAGTATTATTTTAAATTCTGATATTGAACACGAATACGATAATTATTTACTTCAGGGCAATCAATCAAACCCGGCAATAAAATGTCAGGTTTTGCAGCAATTATTAACTCAAAAGTTGCTGACGCAGCAAGCTGTTATAGACAGTGTGATTGTGAAAGACGACGAAGTGGACAACGAGGTGGACCGGCGGATGCGAAGATTTATCCAAAATGCTGGCGGGCAGGATAAGCTGGAAGCGTTCCTTGGAAAATCTATAATTCAATACAAAGATGAAATAAGACCAGACATTCGGGAGTTGCTGACTGCACAACGGATGCAGCAAAAAATTACGGAGAAAGTTAGTGTTACGCCTCAGGATGTAAAAAACTATTTTAATGCTATTCCTAAAGACAGTTTGCCTTCCATCAATAAAGAGGTAGAAATTGCACAAATTGTTTTTAACCCAAAACTGACGAAAGAAGAAAAACAACTTTCGCGCGAAAAAGCAGAAGCACTGCGTACACGGGTTAAAAACGGAGAAGATTTTGGCACGCTGGCAACTTTATATTCCCAAGACCCGGGATCGGCACCGGCAGGCGGCGATTTGGGTTTTTTTGATCGGAACATGATGGCCAAAGAATTTACGGCCATGGCTTTTAAGTTGAAAGCAGGGGAAATTTCGCCGGTTTTTGAAACGGAGTTTGGGTTTCACTTTTTGCAAGTAATTGAACGCCGCGGCGAACAAGTGCATGTGAGGCATATTTTGATTATACCGGGCATAACACAAGCCAGTTTAGACCGCGCCAAAATTAAAGCCGACAGTATTTACAAAGTGATCAAAACCAATAAAGTCGATTTTTCGGCGGCTGCTTCTGCGTTTTCTGATGATAACGAAACCAAGTATAACGGCGGCATGCTGCTAAATGCTGAAGATGTACAAAACCGTTCAACTTTTATCCCGACAGATAAATTAGACCCGCAAGTTGCCTTAGTGGTGGATACCATGAAAGTTGGAAGCATGGCGCCACCTGCTTTGTTTACCACTCAAAAAAATGCTAAGGTTTACAAGATATTGTACTTGAAATCAAAAACAGATGCACACAAAGCAAACCTGGCACAGGATTTTCCGAAGTTGAAGGAAGCTGCTTCTGAAACTAAAATCAATAAAACAGTAAGCGACTGGTTTGAAAAACGCCGCAAAGAAACTTACATCAATATTGACCCGGAGTATCAAACCTGCGACCAGCTTAAATCCTGGGTTGTTAACATAGCACAGGCAAAATAATATGCAACACAGTTCGGAAGTAGAAGCTGCTGATGCTTTGTATGCATCGTACCGTGAAGTTAAAGCAGAGATCGGCAAAACCATTATCGGCCAGGATGAGGTAGTAAAATCTGTCTTAATCGCTATTTTCAGTAACGGCCATTGCTTGCTGGTTGGCGTTCCCGGGCTGGCCAAAACCTTACTGGTGCAAACGGTGGCGCAGGTTTTGGATTTAAGCTTCAACCGCATCCAATTTACGCCGGATTTAATGCCTTCTGACATCATTGGTTCTGAGATTTTAGGCGAAGACCGAAACTTTAAATTTATTAAAGGGCCGGTTTTTTCTAACATTATTTTGGCAGATGAAATTAACCGCACACCGCCCAAAACACAAGCCGCTTTACTGGAAGCCATGCAGGAAAAAGCGGTTACGGCTGCCGGTGTAACACACCAACTGGATAAACCTTTTTTTGTATTAGCAACGCAAAACCCAATTGAGCAGGAGGGAACCTATCCGCTGCCGGAAGCGCAGTTGGACAGGTTTATGTTTAACATTTCTTTAGATTATCCTTCCTGGCAGGAAGAATTGAACATTGTTAAAAATACAACGGGCAACCAAATCAATACCATTAAAAAACTGTTGAACGCCGAACAGATACGCTACTTCCAGCAATTGGTGCGAAACATCCCGATTACAGACCATGTACTGGAATATGCGGTAAAATTGGCAGCGAAAACACGTCCGAACACAGCTTTGGCC
>CAXTKQ010000021.1:0-7486 GCA_964244955.1 uncultured Sphingobacteriaceae bacterium
TGGTTAAACCGCGCAACAAAACATTGGAGCTGTTAAAAATCCTGATCCCGCAATTGTTGGAACAAGGTTATCAGTTTGTGCGGTTGGATGAAATTATACCGATAAAAACAGCATCGGCAGAAAAACCAAAATTTACGTTACGGATTGGAAAAGAAAAATGCTTGTCGCTTACCAATGATACCGATTTGAGTTGTGAAGGAAAGCCTGAAAACCCGCAAAATTTGTTGTGGCTGGAAGAATTGGGTTTTGGAAAAATTGCCATCAAAGCAGCAAACAACTTGTACCTAAGCTCGGCTGAAATTGAAATTAAAGCAAACCGGGCCGAGATTGGCGAAACCGAAACTTTCGACCTCATACCAATTGATAAAAATAAAATTATGCTGCGTTGTTGCGATGGCAATTATGTGGGCATAGAAAAAAGAAAACTAATTAAAAAAGCCCCGCACATGCGGCAAGCGGCAATTTTTAGTTATGCCAACCATAACCATACGATCACCGATGATATTACCTGGGAACAAAGGCTTTTGTTGTTAAAAAAGCAGTTGCTTTTTGTGCGTTCCAAGTTGCAGCAAAAAATCTAATTCAAACTTGCGTTACTTTTTCCACATTGCTTATCTTGGAACCAATTATAGCGGCTGGCAAAAACACAGCGGCACAACAACGGTGCAGCAAGTGCTGGAAGACAAGTTAAAGCAGGTTTTAAAAACACCAATTTCAATTGTTGGCTGCGGCCGGACGGATGCAGGCGTGCATGCAAGCCAGTTCTTTTTTCATGCCGATTTAGATGTAATTGATGTGGACGAACTGCTTTTTCGTTTAAACAAAGCCCTGCCTGCCGATATTGCTGTTTTTGATATCATCCAAGTGGAGGCAAACCAACACGCCCGTTTTGATGCTTATCTACGGACTTACAATTACCAAATCCATACTTATAAAAATCCTTTTTTAAGCAGCATAAGCTCTTTTTATCAGCTAAAAAACCTCAACTTGCAACAAATGAACAAAGCTTTGCAATTGTTGCTTTTGTACCAGGATTACCGTGCGTTTTGTACCGCGCCAACAAAATATGAACATACCATTTGCAACATAAGTTCGGTAAGTTTAAGTGTAGATGCCAGTGAAAAACATATTCGCATCCAAGTTTCGGCCAACCGGTTTTTGAGTAAAATGATCAGGATAATTATAGGAAAACTACTCAAAATCGGAATTGGAAAAATGAGCGTTGACGAATTTGAACATCATCTAATTAGTAAAGAAACACCTGAAATTTTAGATTTGGCCTATCCGCAAGGTTTGCACCTTTCTAAAGTTGCTTATCCTTTTTTGGATTTACCTAATCAAGGTTTTTTGGTGAAAGGTTGAAAGGTAAAAGGTTTTGGGGCGAAAGGCAAAAGGTTGAAATTGACACAAAATTTTATGTGATAAAAGAAGCATCAAATTTTATCCAAGTTAAATTAAACTTTGAACACAATTTCTTTTACCGTTACATCCAATTCTGCGGCACTTTGCTTTAACATTGCAACGATGGCGTTGTTGGCCGATGTTTCTTCTGTGGTTTCCAGCATTTCTACCAAACCAATGATATTTGCCAGCGGGCGCCTTACCAAATGGGATTGGCTGTAAGCAATTTCTTCCAGTGTTTTTTCTTTGGAAGAGATAATATTGCTGGCTTCGGACAAACTGTTGTTCAGGTTTTCTACGGCCAACTTTTGCTGCATCACATGTTCGTGTACGTTGGTGCATGATCCAAACCACATTTCAATTTGATCGTTGGAATTTTTATAAGGAACGGCGCGTATTAAAAACCATTCAAAGTTGCCCGAATGTTTTTTAAGCAAAACTTCTGCTTCAAACATCTCTGCATTTTTTACAGCTTCAATCCAGAGTTTAAATATTTTTTTCCAATCTTGCGGATGGAACAATTTGATTAAATCAAGTTTTTTCGCGCTTATATTTGCATATTTAAAATACTCAAAAAAACGCTCGTTCATAAAATTTACTTTTCCATTTGCAAAAGCAGTCCAGATAATTTCCGGGATAATATTAGAAAGCGATTCAAAACGTTTCCGTTCTTCTTCTGCAAATTGTTTGGACCTTAAAAGCTCGGATTCGTATTTTTTACGGTCTGTAATTTTAAGGACAGTTGCATGTATGGCTATCGTTTTTCCATCATTTCCTTTAATAATAACGGCATTGACCAAACTTGGAAAAGCGGTGCCGTTTTTTAAATCAATATCAAAGTTGATTTCATTGATAAAACCTTGGCGGTTAAGCAAAGGCAAAGCAACCATCTGGTAATAAAGTTTGCCGCCAACACTTAAAATATCATGGAACTTCTTTTGTACAACAATTTCTTCATTGCTTAGCCCGATCCAATTTAACAAAGTTTTATTTACGCGAAAAATGGTTCCGTCAGGAAGAAAAGATATAATTCCGCAAGGCGAATTTTCATACAAAAATTCTGTGCCTGTTAATAAATTCTGCTGGTTTGGATGTAACAGATCCACTACTTTATACTAAAATTTTAATTATTGGATATAATCTTTTATTGCCTTTGTAACTTCTGCCGCAAAACTAATGTGCGGACAATGCCCGCTTGCTTTAATTTCCTGATAAATATTTCCGGGCGTATGTTGCTGTATGTATCGTCCGGCTGTTTCGGGCGCCATTACATCGTCCATAGATTGTAAGGTTAAACTTGGAACTTTTAACAAAGGCAATATTGCACGATAATCAGACAAAAGAGTAACACGGGCAAAGTTTTGGGAAATAACCGGATCGGAAGCGCACCAACTTTCTGTTAGCTCTTCCTGCTTTTCTATTGGGGTTTTTTCGCCCATAATTGCCGGTGCCATCATTTGAGACCAGCCTAAATAATTATTGTCCAGCATTTCAAACAAAGCATCCAGATCACTTTTTTCCAATCCACCGATATAATCCCCGTCATTTAAATAACGTGCAGACGGGCCAAGGAAAATTAGTTTTTTAAAGTACTCCGGTTTTTCCAACGCTGCCAGCAAACCAATCATACTGCTTACCGAATGGCCGACATAAATTACCTGATGAAGTTGTAAAGCAGCACAAACATCCAAAACATCTTGTGCAAAACCTTCTAAAGAACTGTAGAGTTCGGGTTTATAAGCCGAATGGTCAGAATTTCCTGATCCAACAAAATCGAAAAGAATAACCCTGTAATTTTCGGTAAAAGCATTAAAAACATATTTCCAGGCAGTTTGATCGCCTCCAAAACCGTGGGCAAATAAAACAGCCTGTTCTCCGTTTCCGAAAATTTTTACGTTGTTCCTTTTTATAATATCAGTCATTAAGATAAAGTAAATTATCCTTTTTTACGTTCCATGCCTGTTTATAGGTTCATTTTTCGGAGCATTGTTCGTAATTTAATTACCCAAAAACTTGCAGTACGGTTTAAAAGGTGCAATATTTATGGAATGCTTCTTTTATGCCTATAAATTTAGTGGTTAAGCAATCCACACTGTCTATTTTTAGGCGGTAAAAGAAGCATGGACAAAAACATCAGGCACAAAAAAAGCTGACCAGAGATCAGCTTTTTATCAATTACCTTAAAAAATAATTGCTTATTCTGCAATGATTTTTGTTTCTACATTGCCGCGTGTAGCTTTTGAGTATGGGCAGCCTTTATGTGCGGCATCGGCCAGTTTTTGTGCTTTTTCCAAATCAACGCCCGGAATATGAACATGCAATTCTGCCGATAAAACATAAGAAGCGGCGCTTTCCTGGTTAAAACTAACGTGCACATCTACCGTTGCTTCGCTCACGTCCACATTGTCGCGCTTGCCAACTGAACCTAACGCGCCCAGATAACAGCTTCCCCAAGCAGCGGCAAAAAGCAGTTCGGGGTTGGCATAACCAGCTTCGCCGCCCATTTCTGCCGGTTTTTTTAATTGTAAATCAATCACGCCATCGGCTGATTTTACGGTGCCTTCGCGGCCGCCTTTTGCTGTAACTACAGCGGTATATAATGTTTCCATTTCTTTTTGTTTTGCACGATTAACGCACTGTTTAAAACTTTTGTTTGATCCAAATGAAACCAAATACTAATAAAATTAGTATATTAGCGGTATGAACGATGAACGGATTCGGGAAAAGCTTTCCATTTTAGCAGATGCAGCCAAATATGATGTTTCCTGCGCTTCGAGCGGCAGCAAGCGCAAAAACCACAACAAAGGTTTGGGCGATGCCAGCAACGGCATTTGCCATACTTATACGGAAGACGGAAGATGTGTTTCGCTGCTCAAAATTTTGCTGACCAACTATTGCATTTTTGATTGCGCGTACTGCGTTTCGCGCAAAAGCAACGACATCAAACGCACTGCTTTTACCGTGCAGGAAGTGGTGGATTTAACGATGAACTTTTACCGAAGGAATTACATCGAAGGTTTGTTCCTCAGTTCCGGGATTTTTAAAGATGCCGATTTTACCATGGAAAGGTTGGTGCGCATCGCCAAAAAACTGCGGACAGAGCACAAGTTTAATGGTTATATCCATTTAAAATCTATTCCCGGCGCAAGCGATGAACTGATGCGCGAAGCCGGATTGTACGCCGATCGTTTAAGCGTAAACCTGGAACTGCCGACGGAGGCCGGACTGAAATTGTTGGCGCCGGATAAAAACCAAAAGGATATGATTAAGCCGATGAATTTCATCAAAAACGAGATCATCCTCCGCAACGAAGAAAAAACATTGTTTAAAAAAGCACCGCTGTTTGCGCCGGCCGGGCAAAGCACGCAAATGGTGATCGGCGCAACGCCGGAAAATGACCGCCAGATTTTGTACACGGCCAACCATTTTTACAATTCCTTCAACTTAAAACGGGTCTATTATTCGGGCTACGTGCCGGTGAGTAACGATAACCGTTTGCCGGGTTTAAGTTCGGCCGTGCCGATGGTGCGCGAAAACCGTTTGTACCAGGCCGATTGGCTGATGCGGTTTTACGGTTTTAATGTGCGCGAAATTGTAGATCAAAATAACCCGCACTTGGATTTGGACATTGATCCAAAATTGAGCTGGGCCATCCGAAACTTGCAGCATTTCCCCATTGATATTAATAAAGCCGATTTGCAATTGATTGTACGCGTGCCGGGGATTGGTGTAGAATCGGCCAAAAAAATTGTAAGCGGCCGCAAGTTTGGAAAATTGAATTGGGAACATCTCAAAGCCATGGGCATCGCCGTAAACCGCGCCCGATATTTTATTGTTTGCAACAGCCAGGATTTTGAACGGCGCGAGCTTTCGGGCACCAAAATCAAGCAGTTTATTTTGGCCGAATCGCAAAGCAAATACCTCAAACAAAAACCCAACCAGCTTAGCCTTTTTTAATATGATCACTTTAATTTACGACGGCACTTTTGAAGGTTTGCTCACCGCCGTTTTCGAAATTTACGAACACAAACTCACCGAGGTAAGCATTTGCCCCGAGCATTTGCTCCAGCCCAATTTTTTTGATGCTAAAAGAAGCATTACGTCCGATACGGTAAAGGCAAACCGCGTTTTAAAAGGTTTGCACCAGCGTTTGGCGGCAGGCGGCGTGCAGCGTTTGTATGCCGCGCATCTGTCGGAAATTGCCGGCGAGGAAGACAATTTGCTGGGTTTTATCCGCTACGCTTTCAGCACGAATGAAACCATTGAACAGGATTTTGGCAACAAATATGTGATGCGCCTTTCATATGTGTTGAAGTTGGTGCGCCGCGAAAAGCACCGGATGGAAGCGTTTGTGCGTTTCCAAAAAATGGCCGACGGTATTTTTTATGCTTCTATTGAACCTGATTTTAATGTGCTGCCGCTGATCTTGAATCATTTTAAAAAAAGGTATGCCGACCAGAAATGGATTATTTACGACATCAAAAGGGCTTACGGCATTTATTACGATTTGCAGGATGCTGTTTTTATACAGCTAAATTTTGCTTCGTCCAAACAAGACGGTAAATCCATTATTTCTTCTTATTCTGAAGATGAAACGTTGTACCAGGCTTTGTGGAAAGATTATTTTAAACACGTTAACATCCCGGCACGGAAAAATACAAAATTGCATTTGCAGCATGTGCCCAAACGGTATTGGAAACATTTGACAGAGAAAATTTAGGCAGATAAAAGAAGCATCAGCTTAAAATTGTATCTGTAACTTTTGCAATATCCAAACTGATTTTTGAAATAAACCGAAGCTGGTCATCCAAAAAAGCAATATCAACCTCGGCAGGGTCAAATTCTGGTTCTTTGTTTGGATGTTCAGCTTTCGACGAAATCATTTCTGCGGAAGAAGCATTTGTTAAATCTAATTTTTTCACTGTTTCTTGCAAAATCGTTTGCGCATAGCGTGCCGCTTTAAATTGTGCCGGCAAATAAATGCTGTTTTTATCGGACAAATTTGCGGCAATGGCCGCAATGGCCGATGAAAGGATATGGTTAAAAACCACAAACTTGTGCAAGTCTTTCGCGTGTTTTTGTTTGCTTTTGGGTTCGGAAACCATCCTTTCAAAAGCTGCAGCCAAATTGCCCGATTGCACATAAACCTCTTTCCGCGCCAGCTTGTATTCTACCATATTTAACGGCAAACCATTGAAACGCCCGGCAACGGTTTTTAAATAATTTAAATTGCTGGTGAGTACTTTATCCAAAGTTTCATTCAACTGGTCGGATTCCCAATTTGGAAAAATGACAAAGGCAGAACTGATGGCCAGTACCGAACCAATTAAAGTATCCAAGATGCGCTCTTCGGCAGTTTTAATCAGTTCGACACCCAAAAAACTAAAGGCAATCAACACATAAGGCGTCATAAAAATCACGCTGACGATGTAATTCAACCGCAAAAAACTGTACGTCAACAGCATCAAAACCAGCATGATAAAGAACTGCGCAGTTTTATCGGGGATCAAAAACAAAATAAAAATTCCGATTGCGCCGCCAACGATAGTCCCGGTCAACCTTTCAAAATTGCGCTGCCTGGTAAAGCTGAAGCCTGGTTTCAGGATCACGATGATCGTGAGCAAAATCCAGTAACTGTGGTGGCCTGTCGCTACTGTTTTTGCCAGGATAAAACCGATGCCGCAAACCAGCGCCACGCGCAAAGCATGTTTAAAAGAGGCCGATTTGAAGGACAAGTTATCCAAAAACACGCGCGGCGAATAATCCTGGTGCGTA
Organism: uncultured Sphingobacteriaceae bacterium; assembly: GCA_964244955.1. Taxonomy (GTDB): domain Bacteria; phylum Bacteroidota; class Bacteroidia; order Sphingobacteriales; family Sphingobacteriaceae; genus Mucilaginibacter_A. The sequence continues at coordinate 7,177 of CAXTKQ010000021.1, forward strand.
ACAAAGCGGGAAAACTCCAAGTTTTGTGCGGGCTTGATCACCGTTTTCGGATCGAATTGCATGTAGCTGGCCAAGTCAGAAAAACGCTGGTTGATGTTACGCATGTTTACCAAAATCTTTTTCAAAACCAAAACACTTTGTTCCGGGTTGGCCAAAGCAATCTGGTCAATATGGGTTTTTAATAGTTCCAGTTCCTGGTTTAAATTGCTGGCGGGTTTGTATTTTTTGTTGGATTGAACGGCAAAACCAACACGGTCCAGCTCATCCGCCATTTTGTGGATCAGCTTGGAAACTTCCTCCAAAACGCCAT
>CAXTKQ010000021.1:7496-18148 GCA_964244955.1 uncultured Sphingobacteriaceae bacterium
AGGCTGGTACGTTTTCTGCAAACTTTCGTAATTGTAATGCGTGTAAGTGATTTGGTCGAACAAATCAACCAGGTCAACAAACGTCAGCAGCAGCATTCGGCTGATGGGTGTTGATTCTTTAACAATGGCCCGCGTTTTAAACAATATTTCTCGCACGGCATCCTGGTGCTGGCTTACCGAAATCTGCTGCGAAAGCAAGAGGTTGTAGTTCTCTTCGATATTGGTTTTTTCTGCATAAAAATCAGCTTTTACCCTTAAATATTTGGCCACTTCGCCAATACATTCGCCCAAAACCTGCTGGGCGGCGCGGTATGGCCGGATCTGAAAAAAGGCCAAACTTAAAATTGTGTACCAAATGCCGCCAGCCAAAATCAGTAAGCTGTACTGGAAAACCTGCTGCGGTGCCATGCGTTTTTCGATCATAAAAATCATGATCAGCAGGGCACAAGTCCCGATAGAAGAAGCGCGGTTGCCATAAACTGCAAACATGGAAAAGAAGAAGGCGAACAACACAATTTCGGCAAACAGCAAATAAAGGTTTGGCTGGACAAAGCCGGTAATCAATGAAACCAGCAAAATCAGGCCGCAGCAGATGATCATACTGTTGCGCTTGTAAATAACTGGGCCGGGCGCATCAACAACGCTTATGCATAATGCGCCCAAAGCCAAAGCAACGCCGGTGGACAGTTGGTTAAAATGGTTGAACAGCAAGGCCGGGACTAGAACGCCAAAAGTCATGCGCAGCCCGTCGGAGAAATACTGACTGTAAAAGAAGCTGTAAATTTTCCTGGTTGGAATGGCCGTCATACGCATCAAAAATACGATCAGAAAGCGGTTTCTGTTTGTCCTGCAAAAATTTCGCAACGAAAACCAAATGCAGGAGGACAGCTTTTTGTGCAATGCTTCTTTTATTGATAAAAAATCAACAATAAACCTATTAAATCTTTAATTTGCCGAGGTTTATGTTAACAGTATCATATGAAACTCAGTCAGAAAGAATTTGTATTTAACAATGAAGTAGTTACCCGTTTCGACTTGTACAACAGCCTGTTTTTAACGCTGCCCTTTTACCAGGTTAAATACACCGGCACGCTGCTGCCATTTTTTACGGCACATGTAGAGGAAGGCATCAGCAAAAAGCAATCGCCGGTAGAAATTATTGAGAATTTTTTTGACAAGTACCAGCAGTACATCAAAGATGCCGACCGCTTTCACCTGCTGTTCCGTTTTATCCAATATATTGAACGTCAGGTTGTTTTGTTTGATGCGATAGAAGATTCGGCTTTTTCAAAATTAGAAACCGGAGACGACAGCAGTTCCTTGCAGGTTTTACTGCAACAGGTAAGCAACCAGCCGGACACACATGCCAAAGTGCGCAAAGCTTTGCAAAAGTTTTCGCTGCGCTTGGTTTTAACGGCGCATCCAACGCAGTTTTATCCGGGCAGCGTGCTGGGCATCATTACGGAACTGACCGAAGCGTTAAAAGTAAACGACATCAACCAGATTTATTTGCTATTGCAGCAATTGGGCAAAACGCCTTTTTTCAACAAAGAAAAGCCAACGCCGGTGGATGAAGCGGTTTCGCTGGCCTGGTTTCTGGAAAATGTGTTTTACCAATCGGTTTCTTCCATCAAAGAAAAACTGGACACCGAATTTGATTTTTTGGCAGAAGATGACCACCAAACATTAGAACTGGGCTTTTGGCCTGGCGGCGACCGCGATGGCAACCCGAACGTGAACCTGCAATCAACCCAGGCCGTAACTGAGCTTTTAAGGAAAGTAATCTACCGTTGCTACACGCGCGATTACAAGCAATTGCGCAAAAGGCTGACGTTCCGCGGCGTGGAGCAATACATGGCCGAACTGGATAAGCAGTTTAACAAACAAACCGGTGCCGGGCAGTTGCAAACCAAAAACCAGCAGGCTGTTTTGCTTACTAATTTAGAGGCGATAAAAACAGTATTGCAAAAAGACCACGACGGTTTGTTCATCAATTTGCTGGATGATTTGATCCGAAAAGTGAAGTTGTTTGGCGATTATTTTGCCACGCTGGACATCCGGCAGGACAGCCGGATTTTAAGGGCAACGCACCAATATTGTTTAACAGAATCAACAATAAGGCACCGGATGCCAACAGGTTACCACGAACAAACGGAAGAAGAAAAGCTGAAGAATATCCGGTTTGTAGAAGCTGATTTTTACTGCCCGGACGCGGCAGAAGATTTGGTGAAAGACACGCTGGACACTATCCGGTACATGCGCGAAATCCAGGAAACGAACGGCGAAAAAGCCTGCCACCGTTTTATCATCAGCAATTGCCAGGAAGCTTCGGATATTTTGCAGCTTATCAATTTGTTTTTATGGAGCGGCTGGAAGGCCGAAAATTTGACCATTGATTTTGTGCCGCTTTTTGAAACCGTAAACGATTTGCAGGGTGCGGCCGAAGTGATGGAAAAATTGTACACCAATCCGTTTTACATTGCGCATTTGAAAAATCGGAACAACCGGCAAACCATTATGCTGGGTTTTTCCGACAGTACCAAAGATGGTGGCTATTTGATGGCCAACTGGTCTATCTACAAAGCAAAAGTGGAGTTAACGGCAATGTCGAGAAAGTATGATATTGATTTGGCATTTTTTGATGGGCGCGGCGGGCCACCAGCTCGTGGCGGTGGCAAAACGCACCGTTTTTATGCTTCTATGGGCCACGAAATTGCGAACGATTACCTGCAGTTAACTATTCAGGGACAAACCATCAGCACACAATATGGCTCAATTGACAGCGCACGTTTTAATATTGAACAATTGATCAATGCGGGCATCGTTTCTGCTTTAAACCAGCAAAACGGCGATACCATTGACGAAAAAGGCCGCGAACTGATCGAAAATATGGCTGCCGAAAGTTACCGTTACTTTATGGAACTGCGCGGAAACCCCTTGTTTCTGCCGTACTTGGAAAATTTGAGCCCGCTTAAATTGTTGTCGGAGATCAACATCAGCAGCCGACCGGTCAAAAGGAATTCGGGGGCCGAGTTGAAGCTGGAAGATCTGCGCGCCATTAGTTTTGTAACGGCCTGGAGCCAGTTGAAACAAAATATCCCCGGTTTTTACGGCGTAGGAACGGCTTTGAAAAAGATGGAAACCGAAGGCAAATGGGAAGATTTGAAAACGATGTACCGCCAGAACAGTTTTTTCAAAACGATCATTGATAATTGCATGATGTCTATGTCGAAATCCAACTTCAACATTACCGCAAACTTGGCGGACGACCCGGAATATGGTGCATTTTGGACCATGCTGAAAACGGAATTTGAACTGACTTGCTCGCTGCTTTTAAAGCTTTCGGACACGAAAGTTTTGATGGAAGAATCGCCGGTTGAACGGCAATCCATTGCGCTGCGCGAAAAAATTATCATGCCGTTGGTGGTCATTCAGCATTATGCGTTGCAGCAATTGCATTACCAGGAATTGAATGAGGAGGAAACCAATTTGTACCACAAGCTCATCATCAGAACGGTTTATGGGATTGTAAACGCGGGAAGAAACTTGGCATAAAAGAAGCATGCTTCTTTTATCGGTGTAAAATTGGTGCTGTCGTTCCTGGGCGTTTTGTCATTCCGATCCGAAGGGAGGAATCTTCTTTCAATCGGATTTGCCTTTCGCTTTGAAGAAGATTTCTCCCTGCAGTCGAAATGACAAAATCGCTTTTGCCAGTTATTTCGATGCTTCTTTTATCGAGGTAAAATTGGTGTGCATTGTCATTGCTATCCGAAGGGAGGAATTTTCATCGAAGCAGCACTTCTTTGGTTGAAATAAGATTTCTCCCTTCGGATCGAAATGACAGACCACAGCTTACATCCTTCCTTCTTCCGCGCTGCTTCCGGTTTTGCGGTCGCGGGCTGCTTTCAATTTCGTGTTGCCAAAGTTGTAGGTAAAACCCAACGTAAAGCGGCGGCTTTCGTACTCGTTGTTCCAGCGGGTGTTTACGTTATTGTATTGCAAGATGCTGCGGTAGCGGTTTCCAAAGAAAATATCGCGCGCTTTAAAACTCAAACTCAGGCGTTTATCCAAAAAGGTTTTGGTAATACCGGCATCAATTTGGGAAGAAGAAAGCGTGCGCGACAAACCATTGATCGAAGGCGAATCATACGCTGCTGTTAACTGAAGTTTGAAATTGTGCGGCAAAAAGAAGCTTTGATCAATGTTGCCCGACCAGGAAAAATGGCTGCTTTGATAAGGGTTTCCGCCAACGATTGTGTTTACGCGGTTGTAAGCGGCATCCACTTCCGCATTTACCACCCACCATTTTTCGATTTTAAAACTCCCGGCCGAAGTTGCGCTCAAGGTGCTGGTGCTGCCCAAATTTTGGTAATTGCTGATGCTTTCTTTCGTCTGGTCGTTTTGGTTGATGACTGTGCTAACGGCATCATTTACTTTTAAATAACTCAGACTCAAAACCTGGAAACTTTTGTAAGAATAATTAAAAACGTAGGATTGCGAGATGGAAGGTTGCAAATACGGGTTGCCTTGGATAGCCGTATAAGGATCGGTGTAACGAATGGCAGAATTGAGCGAGCCATAACTCGGCCGGCTAATCCTCCTACTAAAAGAAGCATTTAACTGGTTGTCGGGATTGATTTTGTAAGTGATAAACGCACTTGGAAATAGTTGGAAGTAATTGCGTTTCACCACTTCGTTCCGAGTCAGAGAATTGGCGGTAGAAACAGTCTGCTCGCCACGCAAGCTTGCTTTAACGTCTAATTTTTCTAAAAAAGTTTTGCTGATGGTGCCATAAGCGGCGTTGATATTTTCATCGTACCTAAAGTTGTTGCTGTGTTTCGGGTCGTTGATATAGCCGTTAGTTTTCAACGAATCAAACGTAACATTGCTGCCCGTGCTTACAAAACTGCTTTTTAAACCGGCTTCCGCTTTCCAATGATTCATTAACGGCAATACATAATCGGCCTTGATGGATTTGATGTTGTAGTTAACCGGCGCGCCGCTCCGCAATTGGATCGGGCTGCCGATGACATCGCCGCTGCCGTTAAAATAAGTGTTGGTGTAAGTTTGGTCCATCAAAGAACTACTGTGTACATAATCCGCATCAACACTTAATTTTTGTCCGATGGTATCAATTGCAAAGCTGTAGTTTAAGTTGAAATTGTAAGTGCCGTTGTTTGATTTTTGCGGATTAAAACCTGTTACACTTCCGGTTTGACTACCAAAACTGTTTAACGTACTTGACTGACTGGTAACCTGCGCGTCCATCGGGCTGTTGTAACCTTTAAACATCACACCGAACGTGCTTCTTTTACTGGCATAAAAATCAGTGCCAATGGTGTAACCGGTGGCAAAAGTTTTTGGGTGCCAGTAATTGTATTGGTTGTAAACTTCGTTTTCGATCTGGCGGCTCAAGGTTAATTTGTTATAAGAATCATAATAACCGGAATTAACGCGGGCAAATAAACTGAGCTTGCCGGTATTGTAGTTAAAATTGAAGCCGCCATACAATTTCGGATACTTGCCATAACCTGCATTTAAATTAGCCGTGCCGCTATAACCTTGCATCTTGTTGTGTTTTAAAATAATGTTGATCATCCCGGCAGTTCCTTCTGCATCATAATTTCCCGGCGGGTTCGGGATCAGTTCTACTTTGCTCAACGCGCTTCCCGGCATTGATTTTAGATAATTGCTCAATTCGGCACCGCTCATGTACGTTCTTCTTCCGTCAATCATCACCACCACGCCGGCATTGTTTCGGTACAAAATATTATCGTCTTTATCCAACTTAATGCCAGGCGCTTTCTTCAAAACTTCCAAAGCATTGTCGCCGGTTGTGTTTAGTTTTTCTACGTTAACAACTAAACGATCTGATTTTTGCTCCAGTTGCGGGAGGGTAGCCGTAACCGATACTTCTTTTAGCAAAGTTTTTTTCTCGTTCAAAACCAAAACAGGAAGTTGTATTGCAGTTCCGGCAAAATCAAAAGCTTTAGAATAAACCGTTGCAAAACCAACCAATGCTGTTTTTACCACATATTTTCCGGGCTTTGGCTTGAAAAGATAGGCGCCGTTTTCATCAGCAACTTGTCCGGCAACTTGAGCAGAATCTGGCAAATGCAGCAGCAAAACCGAAGCGCCGGGCAAAGGTTGTTGCTTTTGGTCGGTAATTTTTCCGGAAATATTTCCGCTTTGGGCAATAGCAGTTCCGCAAATCAATAAAAGTAAAATGGTGTAAAGCGTTTTCATAGACGTTTGGGTTGATGTTTCAAAGATGCACTGCCGCAATCTGCCGCAAAAAAATTTGATACCAACTACCTTAAATATTATCCCAGACCAAAAAAGTACCGGTAAAAGAAGCATTACACCGAATTTTCCGGTTCGCATCAAAAAAACGGGTGTTGGGATAAAATTTTGAACGGCCTGCTTCTTATACCGTAGTTTTATTGGATCATGACGAAAAAGGAAATTACTTATCACATCATTGGCTGGATTGTCTACCTGCTTTATATTGCAGTTGGTTTATGGATAGAACCGCGCCCTTTTAGTTCTCAGTTGTTCACTTATTCGTTCCAGGCAGTAAAAATTTTAGAATTCTATATTTTCTATTTGTGGGTTTACCCTAAGTATTTAAAAAGGAGTAAAATGCCACAATTAGTTGCCGGGCTGCTGTTTGGGATTGCTGTGTTTATTGCAATGCGCTATCTGTTGGAAGAAGTTGCAATTTTCCAAACCTTTCACATCCATAATTATTTCGGCTACACGGCCAAATCATACATTGTTGATAATTTATATTTTGGCACTTCAGGTTTGATTATGAGCCTGGCCGTTTACAGCAGTTTTGATGCTTTGCACAAAGAGCAGGAAAACAAATCCCTCCGTGAGGAAAAAACGCAGGCCGAACTGGCTTTCCTGAAAAACCAAATCAACCCGCATTTTTTGTACAATACACTCAATTACATTTATTCGCTGGCGTATCCGGTTTCCAATAAGTTGGCCGATGCCGTGATCAAACTTTCGCAACTAATGCGTTATATGCTTACCGAAAACCTGGACGGCCAGGTGGATTTGCAAAAGGAAGTGGATTACATCGAAAATTACATCAGCATTTACCGGTTGCGTTTTGAGGATGCTTTTTTTGTGGATTTCAAAGCGGAAGGCGACCTAACCGGGAAACGGGTTGCTGCGCTGCTGCTGGTCCCGTTTGTAGAAAACGCGTTTAAACATGGTGTGGTTAATGATCCTTCGCGCCCAATCCGCATCAATTTAAAATTAACCGGCCAGCGTTTGGAGTTTACGGTGAGCAATAAAATCAGCCAAAACCAAAAAGACCATTCTACCGGTATAGGTTTGGCCAATGTTCGGCGAAGATTGGAACTGATTTATCCAAAGCAACACGAATTTTTTATATCCAACAACGGGCAAACTTATAAAGCAACGTTAGTGGTTAGCTTGTAGATCATTGCCTTCAGCTATCAGCAATCGGCTTTCAGCTTTCTTGCATAGTTATCCAACTGCTATATTTACAATTTATTAATGCTGATCTCTGACAGCTCAAAGACCTTTAAATTTTTCATTGCTGAAAGCTGAAAGCTGACAGCTAAAAGCCTTAAAAAATGATCCGTTGCCTTGCCGTTGATGACGAAGCTTATGCCACCAAAATTATTGCCGATTACATCGCTAAAATCCCGTTTTTAGAATTGGTTGGAACGACTACCAGCGCCATTACCGCTTCAACCCAATTGCAGCAAGGCGGCGTAGATTTGGTTTTTTTGGACATCCAAATGCCAGACCTCACCGGGATCCAGTTTTTGAAATTGTGCGGCAGCAAATGCAAAGTGATCTTGACCACAGCATATCCGGAATATGCTTTGGATGGTTATGAACACGATGTGCTGGATTATCTGCTGAAACCCATTGCTTTTGACCGTTTTCTGAAAGCGGCCAACAAAGCACACACTTATTTTATGCCGATAAAAACAGCATCGGCAACTATTCAATCCACACCAAATTTGGATCATACAATTAATCCGCCAACGAATGCTGCAGAATATATGTTTATCAAAGGCGAAAGCAAAAACAAATTTCTCAAAGTTAATTACGATGATATTTTGTATGTGGAAGGATTGAAAAATTACGTTTCGCTTTTTACTGCCGATCAGCGGATGGTTACTTACCAAACCCTGCGCGACTTGGAAACGCAACTCCCGCAACCGCCTTTTTACCGCGTGCATAAATCGTATATCATTTCGGTGGATAAGATACGCATGGTGGATGGCAACCAGGTTTATATCGGCGACCAAGCCATTCCAATTGGTGAAACTTACCGCGATGGTTTTTTAAAAGTGATCAGGGAGCAGGAGTGAGGTTGTGATTTTTAGGTGGTAAAAGAAGCATGGCTTTGCTTGGATTAAAAATTTAAAATGTTATTCAATTGTTAGTACAATTGCCAACGCTGTGCGAATCTTGTTCATCACATCGTCATCAACAAACCCAAGTTTTCTGATACATCGTTCTTCTGCAACAGACCGAATTTGAAAACAATCTGCAGAAGATTCTTTCGTCAGTTTATTCCGCTCATCGGGTAATACTTTTACCATCCAAATTGCTACGGAATACTTTTCTTTCCAATCAGTTATTGGAACAATAATTTTTAATGGAAGTTTACCAAGCGTATTATCATTAACAAGGATAGCCGGTCGTGTTTTCTTAATTTCTGAGCCCACTGTTGGGTCTAGTGAAACAAGCCAAATTTCACCTTGCTTCATAAAAAGACTCTTGGTCAAGATTTGTAAAAGCAGTTAAATTTTTATCAGTTTTATAATCGTTGTACAAACTATCAACCGCGGTATTTAAACTTTTTTCTTTCTCTGTACGGACTGACTTTAATGTTTGATCAATCACAAAAAGCTTATCTTTTAATGATAGGCGGTCAAGTTCACGAATAAGGTTAGTAGTTGTCATTGCACAAAATTAAATATTTTAGTTAAGGCGTTATAAATAAAAATTTTATAAATTTTTATTTATAACGATAGACAATTTAACGGAAAAGATTTTTAGGCCGGTAAAAGAAGCATGGTTAAAAAGCACAATTTCAAAATTCAACGATAACAATTGTCCAATTAACTTTTTTCCACGCCAATTTTTTCTTTTACCATAGGCGATACTTGTTTCCCAAGGATTTCGATGGCTTGCAAAAGTTTGTCTTGCGGCAAATTGGCATTGTCCATTTGAAAAGTAACCCTGGAAATTCCGCCCAAGGCATCGCTATGCCGGATAATTTTTTCGGCCACTTCTTCCGGCCCGCCAATGATCAGTGCGCCTTGCTTGTTCATTTGTGCATCAAAATGTGTCCTTGTAACCGGCGGCCAGCCACGTTCTTTTCCTATTTTGGTAAAAGTTTCGGCATAGCCGGGATAAAAATCGTCAATGGCTTGTTGTGTGGTTTTTGCAACATAACCAATGGAATGCAAGCCTACCTTCAATTGTTCCGGCTGATGCCCGGCCCTTCTTCCTGCTTCGCGGTACAAATCTACCAGCGGGCGAAAACGGTGTGTTTCGCCGCCAATAATGGCCACCATCAGCGGCAAGCCTAAAGTGCCGGCACGGACAAAAGACTGCGGGGTGCCGCCAACGCCTAACCAAATTGGTATCGGGTTTTGCAACGGGCGCGGGTAAATAGCCTGGTTTTTTAATGCCGGGCGAAACCTGCCCGACCAGCTCACCGTCTCGTTCTGTCGGATATTCAGCAATAAATCCAACTTTTCCGAAAACAACTCGTCATAATCCTGCAAATTTAAACCAAAAAGCGGAAAAGATTCGGTAAACGAACCGCGGCCTACCACCATTTCGGCCCGGCCTTGCGAAATCAGGTCCAACGTGGCAAAGTTTTGAAAAACACGTACCGGGTCGGCCGCGCTTAATACCGTTACGGCACTGGTTAGGCGGATCTGTTTCGTTCGCGCCGCTGCTGCTGCAAGGATCATGGTTGGCGCCGAATCTAAAAACTCTTTGCGGTGGTGTTCGCCAATGCCAAAAACATCCAGGCCAACCTGGTCTGCATATTCCATCCTTTCCAGCAAATGGCGGATAGAATTGGCACTGCTTACATTTGTACCGCTGTGGTTATCCGGCTTGGCGGCCGCAAAACTATCAACCCCGATTTCCATACAATTTTAATATTGAGAATTTGGTTACAAGTGAAATTATTTTCCGTGCAAACTTACATTACTTTAAAGCCCGTACAAACTTGTTCAATTAAAATTGCAATGCTTCTTTTATCAACATAAATTTAGGGTGATAAAAGAAGCACAACGACCAAACAGAACAATATTTAAACTACAGCTTTCGCACTTGTGTTGTTTACACTTGTGTTATTGCCCAGCAACCTTTGGCTCAATTCTGGGAAACGTATGGCTGCTGCAATCCAAAGCAGGCATTGAAAGCCAACCGGTGCAGTAATCGGGAGATGGTGCTCTAAATGGGTTGCAATGGCGCCGCCGAGATAAGCTGACAAAAGCAACAGGCCCAGCATACCGGTACGCGGAATGACAAAAAGCAAAAAGGAAACAATTTCTATAACGCCAAGCAATTTTAAAGTAGTTAAGGAGATACCAAAACCTGCTGCACCTTTTGCCGCTTGTTCGCCACCAATC
>CAXTKQ010000021.1:18158-28116 GCA_964244955.1 uncultured Sphingobacteriaceae bacterium
ATTTCATAGAAGCGCTGGAAATAAATACAAACGCCAGTACGGCTGTTAAAACCCAGCCAATGATGTTTCTTGTTTTTGTGTTCATGGTTTTTAAGTTTTTTTAGGCAATGTAGGGCTTTATAAGCAATAACAATTTTGCAAAACATAAAAAAATTGCACCTTGTATTTTTTATGACTTTTGTTTGAAGATTGCAATTTTAGGCGTTTCCATAATTCATTACAATAAAAAGTTTCGTTAACATAATTGTTTAACTGCCAACATCGCATAAATACCGATCCCTGGTTCTAAAATTGTTTTTTTACTTGTATTATTTGGTATGGTTTAATGATTGAAACATGGTAAAAAAAGTATCGTTTAAAACAGTTCACAATTTGTGTACAAATTAAACTACACACTGCGCTTTTTTTCCCCGAAGCTCCCCAGCCAAAACAATTGCAAACTTTAATGTCATAAAAAAAGCTTTTTAAAATTTGATTTTCGCTTTGAAAGTAAAAGAACACCTTTATTTTTTAAACCGCTGCTGTCTGGCATTTCTTTTGGATATATCATACAAAATATTTACAAAAGCAAACCATAAACTATGGAAAACCACCGCGAAATAAAAAACACACTTACCTGGCATTTTGAAGGCAATTTTAACGCAACAATTGTGAATGGCGTAATCAAAGAACTGAACCTGTGCGAACCCGGAAAAGGGGCCGGGGACTGTGGCAGGTGCCTTACCAGCACCGATTATAAATTTTTGAAATCTGTACACGAAGCTTTGGGCGACATTTTTAAGTTTATGCACGAAGAAAACAAACGTTTAGGCTACAGTTACCCCGAAGATGTGAAAGATTGGGACAGCGAGGCCGAAAATATGATCTCGAAGATTAACAATTATGTGCCGTTGTAGCTTAACGATTTTTGCATGATAAAAGAAGCATGTGCAATTGGTTAGGTTACAAGTAAAAAATCAGTGGTTTAAAGTTTGAAAAGCTGCTATGGTTTTTTTGAATTTTGATCTTTAAAAGAGGCACATTAAACTGAAAATCCTTGTTCTCAGTTATTAATTTAAACAAGGTTTTTCTATGGCCTCAGTTTCTGTTGTCCTGATTAAATCCTCAACATATAATTTGAAGAAATTAAAGAATAACAGCACTATCAAACTTGTGATTATGCTTTAATTTCTACTGCTGCTGCTTCTTCAACTACCTTTGAAACCTGGATGTTTGCAATTAGTTTGATGTCTTCGCCTAATCCTAAGCCACCAGAATCTAAAGTTTTATTCCAAGTCATGCCAAATTGTTTGCGGTTAACTATTCCTGTTACTTCAAAGCCATGTTTCATGATACCATGCCCGTTATCTTCTGAGCCGCCATATTCTACATTTAATTCGATTGGCTTAGTTACACCTCTCAAAGTTAAATTACCGTCCATCTTGTAATCACTATCGCTTATTTTAACAAACGATGTGGATTCAAAAGTGATTTGGGGATATAAATCTGCGTCAAAAAAATCAGCTTTTTGTAAATGTTCATCCCGTTGCGGCTGGTTTGTATCAATGCTTTTTACATCTATTGTAAAATTTATTTTAGCATTGTTAAAATCGTCCCCATCGGCAGTCATCTTTCCATCAAATTTTCTGAATGAACCAGTTATGGTAGAAATAACTAAATGCTTAATTTTAAATAGCACTTCGGAGTGCAGGGGGTCTATAGCCCATGTTGTTGTGTGTGTCATGTTTTTATAATTGTTTTTATGCTACAAAACTATATATCTTTACTATCTAAAATATAGTTGTTACCTCGTGGTAAGTGGTTACCTGGAAGTAAGTAAAGTTAAAACCAATAAAATATGGGCCAGAAAGAAGATCTATGTCAATATAAACTCATGGTTTCGCGAGACACGTTGGAAGTGATCCAAGGCAAGTGGCGGCTACCAATTATCATTTCATTGATACACGGCAACAAACGATTTGGTGAAATTCAAAGGGATATTTCTGATATTTCACCTAAAATGCTTTCGCAAGAATTAAAAGCCTTGGAAGAAAATAAAATCATCACCCGAACATTGTACGATCGTATGCCTGTTACGGTGGAATATTCTATAACAACTTTAGGAAAGTCAATGACTACATTTTTAGATGAGATGATAAACTGGGGCAATCATTTTCGAAAAGAAATTGTAAAGAAATAGATGATTTAATACGATAATAATCAATGGTTTTGGGCTTAACAAAGGACGGATGGTTTAAAAACCATAGCCGAAATTAAGCACAAAAGCTGATAGAAGTACAAATGTTTAACTACTTCCGTCAGCCCTGCTTTTGCAAATACCTTGTTAGCCGTTCGTTGTTTTTGTCCGGTTACTTTTGCCCGTTATAATTTGGGTCAAATTCAACAATCCATTCAATACCATATTTGTCTCTAAACATTCCGGCATACGAACCCCAAGGACTATCACCAATAGCTCCTTCAACATTTCCACCTGCTGATAGTCCGTTAAATAATTTGTCTGCTTCTTCACGGCTTTCTGCATTGATTGATATTTTAGACCTGTTTTCGTTTTCGTTTGTTCGTCCCATACTTTCGGGAACGTCATTGGCCATTAACACATTATGTTTGCCAATAGGAAAAGCAATGTGCATTATTTTATTTGCGTCAATTTCTGCTACTGGAAATTCAGGGCTTGATAGGTCTTTGAAACGAACAATTTTTGCGAACTCTCCGCCAAAAACTGATTTGTAAAAGGTGAATGCTTCTTCGGCATTACCATTAAAGTTAATCCAAGGATTGATTGTTGTCATAATTTTTATTTTTTTATATTGTTAAATTAGTGTTGACAGATGTTTTCAAAACAAGAATTACTTTTGCGATAAAGTTGCGAGCAGGTTTTCCAAGTAGTTCAAGGTCATGGTAAACCCTCCCTGGAAGCCCATTTCAATCATCTTTTCCATACGGTCAAGAGACTCATTATAAATCATAATACTCACTTTTGTAGTTCCGTTTTGTTCGCTGAAATTCAAATCCCATTCAGAACTTGGCAGTTCAGGGTTTTCATCTTTGTCCGCAAAAGCATTCAACATTTTGAAATTGGTTGTCGGGTTAATGGAAGTAAATTCCTGAATTGACCAATGTTCTTGTCCTTCCGGGCTTACCATTGCATAAAACCTTTTTCCACCAACTTTAAAATCCATAAATTTTGTTTTTGACAACCAGGGTTTAGGCGCCCACCATAGGTCAAGGATTTCTTGTTTGGTAAAAGCATCCCAAACCAGCGAAAGTTCGGCAGCAAATTCCCTGTTTACAAATACCGTTTTTGTTGTTTTGTCAACGGTAAAATCAAATTGCAGATTGTTTTTTCCCGCCTTGCGGGATTTCTCTTCGTTTAACATTTTTCCTGTTTTTTAATTGTTGATAATACTTGGTCAAGTTGATCGAACCGGGTTTCCCAAATTTTCCTGAATTGGTTCAGCCAATGGTCAACCTCTTTCATTTTTTCAATTTCCAATGAGTAGTAAATTTCCCTGCCTTGTTGTTCCTGTTTTACAAGTTCGCATTCTGTAAGTATGCGCAGGTGTTTAGAAACAGCTTGCCGGGTAGTGTTAAAGTTGTCGGCAATGGCGTTTGGTGTCATCGCCTGCAACGCAATCAAAGTGATAATTGCCCGCCTTGTCGGGTCGGCTATTGCCTGAAAAATATCTCGTCTCATATAGTTTAATTTTTTTGAGAAACCAATCGGTTGCAAATATATTCGCAACTATCTGGTTTCGCAAATTTTTTTTAAATTAAAAGAAAGTTAGTTGGGGATTGTTGGCTCGGAGGATGGCCATAAAATCAACGCTATCGGTAAGGACTTGGCGAAGAACTGGAATTTAAAACCCATCAGCCCAAACCAAAGTTAAATTAATATTCAAATGTTGATGCTTCTTTTATCGTCTAAATTTTGTTCCGTTGAGTGAAACTGAAGCAAAATAGCAAAACAAAGGTTGATGTTTAATTCGTCAGCCAGTTTTTGCCAAACTAATGTTGTGTGCGGTTTCTATAATAATCTTCTTTGAACCATATCAAACATTACTTCTAGTGCATCTTTTGCGTCATTATGTAATAATTTGTCTGGATGTATTTTACTACTAAATGCTCTTGCCATTAAAGTATCTTTTTGAAGTGGCATTCGATGATGTACAAATGGATTTCTCTTAAGTCTTATATTATCAATTTTTTCTAAAATAAAGTCTGGAAGAAAATCTGTTCCTTTAAATTCTTTGACGAATTTGTCTAAAGTATATTTCGATCTTTTATCATCAAATCTGAAATGAAAATATTCTTGAAACCTTCTTTCAATAAATGCTTGAGCCAGAATTATTGTTGTTATGTATTGTCCGAAAATATAAGAGTGAACTGCTTCATCAAATATTTTAAACGATTCGTCACTACCATATTCTCGTTGTCCAATAGGAAAAATTTGATTTACATTTCTTAGCCTTTTTAAACGTTCTTTAAAAGTCAAAACGTCAAAATTTTTCAATTCTTCTTCTTCTTCAGTAGAATCATCATTTATGTCATTTCCAAATAGGTCTTGGTTCATAGGCGGTAATTGCATACAACGGAAAGGGCTTGGCGAAGGACTGGCATTTGAAACCTGTCAGCCCAAAACCAAAGTTAAATTTATAATCAAATGTTGATACTTCTTTTATCGGCTAAAATTTTGCTGCTTCAGCTAAAACTAAAGCAAAATAGCAAAACAAAGTTGATGTTTAATTCCGTCCGCCAATTTTTGCCAAACCAATGTTGTGCGAAGCCTTTTATTGTTTATTTAGGTTTTAAGTTTTTAATTAGCTCTAATTTAATCTTTTGTAATATTTCTTTGTTTAATTGATCTTTCAACTTTTTATTTTCAAAATAGCCAAAATCCTCGTTTATATCTTTCCAATTTGAATTTTCATCTTGTATTCTAACAAAGGCAAACGTGGTACCGTTTTTGTCATTTGGTCTGGTCCATGTTAATAAAATTCGATCGTGAAAATTAAAATATATATGATGCCAATAGTCGGTTGTGTCTCTATCTTCCCAACGTCCTCCTTTCCCAACTGTTAAATAAATGTTTTCTTTTTTAACAGTTTCAGCAGCTTGAATTACTTGCTCTTCTGGATAATTTAATTCATAAGTTTCAGCGTAAGGATCGCTTCCAACACCAGCTAAAGCATGTCCGAACTTATATAAGCCATACAAAAATAAGATGACAACTAATATTCGAATTATAGTCTTTTTATTCATCTTGTTTGCTAAGGTTGCCTACAACGTTCAAGGCTTGGCGAAGAACTGGAATTTGAAACCCGTCAGCCAAAACCAAAGTTAACTTATAACAAAATGTTGATGCTTCTTTTACCAGCTAAATTTGTTCCTTCCGCTGGAACTGAAGCAAAATAGCAAAACAAAAGTTGATGTTTAGTTCGTCCGCTAGTTTTTGCCAAACCAATGTTGTGTGCAGTACTGTTTTTTATTCATCGAAAAATTTAGTGATTTAGAATTTTAACAGCGATAATCAAATAAGCTGTGATGCAAAAAACAACTACGTTTACATACCAATATTTTTTGACCCAATTCCGATAAACTAACGAAGTTAATATTGAAATTAATAAAAGTCCGTAAACTAAATAGTCGACAGCGTAAGACAAAAGAATTAACGGAACTTGTTCTCCACCTGAATGTCCGATACTTAAGATTGGTATGCAAACAAAACAAAATAAAAAGAATATCAAAAGACCAAGCAAATAAATTTTTCCTGGATTTCTAAACAAATGTTTAACAAAGTCAATTACAATAGTCATTTACTGCGATTTGTCGTATTGCACACAACTAATAAATATACGCACCTTTCGGTATCGCGGTTACAAGTTCAAAATTTTTATTTGCATAAAAAAATGCAATCCCAATATTATTAATATAAAATTGGTTATCATGTTGTTAGCAATTCTAAAAATGCTTAAAACGTGTTAATTTCTTACTTAAACAATACAAAATGCGCACTTCGCTTTTTTGTATTGTCCAATTTTCAACAATATAAAATGTGCACTTCGTATTTTGTATTGCCGTGTTGGCAACAATACAAAATGCGCAGTAAAAACATGTACTTAAAACCTTGTGGTAAAAACAGCATACTTCTTTTACCACCCAAAAAACCTTATACCGGTTGCACCGGGCTTCCCGTCCAGTCTGTTCCGGTGGCCAGGCGTTCGCCTTTCATTACCAAAGACAAAGCATCAATCTTACAATCGGCGCCAATTTCAGTATCATACAAAACAATGGTGCCGGCACCGATGGAACTGCGGGCGCCAATTTTTACGCTGCCTACTTTCATTACGCGGTCTTCAAATAAATGGGTTTGCGGGCCGCAGTCTTCGTTTAAAGCGGCATCATCACCAATAGAAACCATATCAAACTCGGTAATGTCGGTCGTGTTCATCCAGGCGCGTTTGCCTACTTTAACGCCTAAAACACGCATACAAACGGGCAGCCAGGGCGTGCCGCGCAAATAATCCAGCAAAAAAGGGATTGACAAAGCTTCGTATGTGGTGGTGATGGCTTCGCTGCGCCATACTTTCCAGTTCCACATTGGTTTTTGCTGGGCTTTAAAACGGCCTACAAAAACGTATTTTAATAAAACTGTGGTAAAAAAAGCAGGCAGGCCCATAAAGCCGAGGTAGTACAGCGGGAAAAGCAGGATGATTTTCCACCATGGGTTTTCGGTTACCAAATCGTGGGTGTAAGCGATGAAAAAGATGGAAAAGATAATGATGGCAGTTTCAGGCAAAATAATGCGGATAAACTCGACAATGGCACGCGCCATAAACCGCGACCAATGCGGTCTGGCAGTCAATTCCGCAGAAAAAGGGTTGCTTTCCTGCCTACGTGGCAAAGCAATGGAAGGCGAGCCAAACCAATCTTTTGCGCCGCTTTGGTCTAAATCGTCTTTTTCCGGTGGGATAGACAAAACGCCGATCAACATATTGCTGCCCAATTTATAACCTTGCGGAATAAGCGCGCTGTTGCCCACAAAGCTGTTGTTTTCAATTTCGGTATAATCCAAAATCAATTGTTGGCCGCGTACGTCGGATTCGCCCAAAGTAACGGCATCGGCCACAAAAGAACCGCTGCCAATTTTTAACAAAGGGTGCGTAACGCTGCTGGCGGTAGAAATTTCGGTGTATTTGCCAATTTTAGCACCCAAAGCGCGGAAAAAAGCCGACACATAAACCGTGGCGTAAATCGGGTGAAGCACAATTAAACTGATGGACATCAACTGATCGGCAAACCATTTACGAAAGTAAAACATACTGTACAACGGATATTTGCCGGGCTTGATGTTGCGCTGCAGCAAACGGGTAAGCACAATGGTTTCGAGCGTAAAAAGCAGGATGTAAACCAAAGCCAGCGAAGGCACGAGGACCATGTAGGTAAAATCGTAATCGTCGGCAGCGTTGTCCAGCTTGTTGATGGTGATGATGGCCGGCAGCAGCGGCAGCAAAATGACAAACGGAAATATCAGCAGCGAAAATGAGAACAAAGCTTTGTATTTTGTTAAAGTTTTGCCGGATACGAAAAGCGGCTGCGGAAAATCGGCAAGGTTCTTTTTCTCCCTGAACTGTGCCGGGCTGCCGCGCCAAACTTCACCGGTACGGATGGTTTTTCCTTCGGCCAGGTAACTTAAATCCTGCAATTCGGTCCAGGATTCCATGACAGCGCCACCGGCAATGATAGAACTGGTGCCGATATAAGCATGATCGCCTAAAGCAATAGAACGGATCTTCAACAACCCATCTTCAACCACGGCATTGTTCAAATTAACGTTGGAACTGATGCTGACATCGCTGCCGATCGTGATCAAATCTTCGGCACCGATGGTAAAATTGCTTAATTGCGCATCAGGGGCAATTTTTACGCCCAGCATTTTTAAATAAACCGGGTACAATGGCGTTCCGTTTAAAAACTGAACGGTGAGCAGGCGTTGCACCGTTTTAACCAGCCACCAGCGGAAATAATAGCTTCCCCACAAAGGGTAATCGCCTTCTTTTATTTTGCCGATGACCAGCCATTTTGTGCCGATGGAAGTAAGCGAAAACAAAATCGGCACAAAGCAAAACATCACGAGCGCGGTGAGGATGGCATAGCCCAAATGGCCGGTTTCCTGTTCAATATAATAGTAACCCAAGTAGGGCACGAAAATTTGCACGGCAAAAACAGCATAAATAAAAAAGAGAGCCATCGTTTGCGCCGCCCAGCACAAGTAATAATTCAAAGGTTTTACTTTGTGAAATTTGCGCTCGGGCTTTTTATCCACCGGCGTTTGCTGCTCCCAAACTTCGGCCAGTTTTTGCAGCGGGCGATGCAGGTAAATATCACGCAAGGAAGCTTTTGGTACGCCGCCTTCGCGCCGCAAACGCGAAACCAAACCGGCAGCAAGCAAAGAATGTCCGCCAAGGTCATCAAAAAAATCCATCGAAAGGTCAATGGTTTTATTGGGGAAAGTTTTTCGCAGCATGTTCAGCAAGCGGTCGGGCAGGGGCGCGTTCATGTCCAAATTCTCCTCAACGTCGGTATTGGTACTTTGCAGTAAAGATTCGGGCGTTGGCAAAGCTTTGCGGTTTACTTTTCCGCTTGGCATACGCGGCATTTCCGGCAAGCGCATAATGGTAGCCGGAACCATGTAGGATGGCAAAACCTTGGCGAGTTCCAGGCGCAGCAGGTTTTCTTCCAGTTCGATGTTGCCTTCGGTAACGATGTAGCCCACCAACTGCTCCTGTTCTGCACTGTCTTTTTTTACGGCAACTGCTGCTGCCGAAACGTCCTGCAAACCGGCAAGTTTGGTTTCTATTTCGCCTAACTCAATGCGGTAGCCACGCAGTTTGATCTGGTCGTCAAACCGTCCTAAAAACTCAATGCTGCCGTCTTCTTTAATTAAAGCCGCGTCTCCGGTACGGTAAATCCGGTCGCCGGGCATATCTGCAAGCGATGCTGTTTTTAGCACAAACTTTTCGGCGGTCAACTGTGGCAGTTTGACGTAACCTTCGGCAACACCGGGACCGGAAATTACCAGTTCGCCGCGTTCGCCAAACGGTAGCAGGTTTAACTTTTCATCAACAACAGCGAGGTTGTAATTGGGCAAAGGATCGCCAATGCTGATCGGGTCGCCTGGTTTTAATGGCGCAAAAGTAGCACTCACCGTGGTTTCTGTCGGGCCGTAACTGTTGTAAAAAATGCGGTTTGGGGTTGACCATCGGTTTAAAACCTGAACGGTACAAGCTTCGCCACCAGCATTTACTAAACGCAACGATGGGATATTGTCTTCCATTACCGCCAGCAAACTTGGTACGGCATGAAGCACGGTTATTTTTTCACGGTTCAACACGTCGCTTAACTCGTCAATTGCTTTTGAAGTCGTGTTATCGGCCACCCAAAGCGTGGCACCGGCAAAATAACTTACCCAGGTTTCTTCGCACCACATATCAAAAGAAACGGAGAAGCCCTGGTAAACGCGGTCGGTTTCTTGGATGTTGATCACGCTTTGTTCTGATCGTACCAAATGACAAATCTGCCGGTGGCCAATCGGGATGCCTTTTGGCTTGCCCGTACTGCCGGAAGTATATAAAACGTAAGCCAGGTTATCAGGCAAAGGGCCTTCGGGAATAATAATATTTTCATCAGCGGCAGGCATCGAGCGGATATCAAACCTGGGGAAATCGAGGTTCAGCAAATCGGCACTGATGTAAGCGTTGGCTTCTACTTCGGTAAAAATCGTTTCTACGCGTTCGGCCGGGATTTCACGGTCAACCGGGATATAAGTTGCGCCAGCTTTGATGATCCCGATAATGGCCGCATGTAAACACAAACCGCGTTTGTACCAAATGCCCACTTTATCGCCCCTTTTGATGCCTCTTTCGGCCAGGTCAGCGGCGATGGCATCGCTCCAACGGTT
>CAXTKQ010000021.1:28126-34925 GCA_964244955.1 uncultured Sphingobacteriaceae bacterium
AATTGCTGGTAGGTAAGTGTTTCTTCGCCAAAAATCAATGCTGTTTTTATCGCATGTTTTTGGGCAGATTGGCGGAACTGATCAACTAAAGTTTCATTGCGGATAAAATCCGGACGGTCAATACCTTTCAGGATACTGGTTTTATTATTGAGCAGGGTAGAAGTTGACATACGGTTTGAGACAGGTAATTTTAATTTTGGTTTGTTACAAGTCAATAGAATAAGTTTTTAAACTTAACAAACAAACTTTAACTATCGGGAATATAAATTTACCCGATTGGGCTAAATTTACAACAGCAACTTGTTTAATAAATTGTACCTGCAATAAATTTCATCTTAAACCAACAATTTTTTAATATATTGGTTGTAGGGCAATACTGTTTTTATCACCTAAAAATTAGTAATTACGCTACCGAACTTAAAAATGCAGACTGATTGTTTAGCCTCTAACCCAAAAACTACAAAATATTCGGGTGTTTTTAACCAAGCGAAAAGCCCGGCAAATTCATTAAAAATTTCTATTGTTGTTCCGGCCCGTAATGAAGCCCGAAACCTGCGTAAAACATTGGATGCCTTGCGCTTGCAAACCGATACTTGCGGAAAACTTTTAAACCCTCTGGATTACGAGGTTTTGCTTTTGGCCAATAATTGTACTGACCAGACTTTTGAAATCGCGAAAAACTACCAGCAAAAACACCCTGGTTTTGCATTGCATGTAGCGGTAATCAAACTTCCCCCTTCCAAAGCAAACATTGGTTTTGTGCGAAGGCTGTTGATGGACGAAGCTTACCGCCGTTTAACTGCTGCTGGAAACAGTAAAGGCATTATTGCTTCTACCGATGGCGATACTTTTGTGGATAACTGCTGGGTTTACCATATTTTGCAGGAGATAGAAAAAGGCTGCGATGCGGTTGGCGGCCGGATCTTAACTTACAGCAATCAGAAAAAGGCAAGGCTGTACCATTTGCGCGATGTGGCCTACCGCAGTTTACTGGCAAGGGCAGAAGCGATGATAGACCCGGAAGAACATGACCCCTGGCCGCGGCATTACCAGTATTTTGGGGCCAGCATGGCCGTTACCTGCCCTATTTATCACCAGGTTGGGCGTTTACCGGCATTGCCTTTTTTGGAAGACAATGCTTTTCACCAGGCATTGCAGCGCATGGATGTGCGGATCCGGAAAACGCCTGCTGTGAAAGCTTATACTTCAACCCGGATGTCTGGCCGGGTAAAGGTTGGTTTTTCGGAACAGTTGCGGCGATGGTCGGGCTACACGCGTTATGGCCACACGCAGGAAGTGGAACAGGCCGAAGCATGGATCATCAAATTTAAAAGCAAACGGGTTTTGCGGCAATGCCGGGAAGAATACCTGAAAAATGGTTTTTATGACCAGGAAGCCTTTAAAAAAGTTGCCGAAGATTTATTGGTAAACCCAAACTGGCTGCACAAAGAGCTGGTGGCCAACCAATATTTCGGCCAGTTTTGGGAAAATGTACGCAAGAAAATAGGCCGAGGAAAATGGGGCAAAAAATGGGAACTCGTGCATATCACCGAAGCGATTATTGCTTTTCGGGAGTTTGTAAACAATTGTCCCGTTAGTTTTTCTCAAACAAATCCAGCCTGAACTTTTCGTGGCGCTGGTGCAGCAGATGTTTCAGATGCTTCTTTTGCCGGCATAAATTCAGGAAGTAATCGTGCACCTCGTCTCCGGTGAGCGGAAATTCGGGTACAACCGGTGTCCAATGAACGAGCAACAATTGTCCGCCCGGCTCTAAATGTTCGGCCATCAAACCGGCCAGTTTCTGCAGGTCTTCCAAGCTTAAAAAATATCCCACTTCGGAAAGCAGGATTAAATCGAAACTTTCCTGCGGGAAATCCTGCGGCACAAACATTTTCTCCAAACGGACGTGTACATCGTCTTTCAGCCTTTCTTTTGCTTTTTGCAAAGGCACATCAGCAGGTTCTACGGCCAATAGTTTTTTGCATTTTGGGGCCAGCATTTTGGTCAGCACACCGATAGAACAACCTATTTCAAAAGCGTTTTGGTAAGTTTCGCGAGGCAAAGCAGCAAGTGTTGCCTTGTATTTGCTCCGTTCGTAAGGGCTGCTTTCAAAATGCCAGGGATCATCGCCATGGCTATAAAATTCATTAAAAAAATCAGCCGATAAAGAATTGGTTTTTTCAGGATGGGCAGGAACAAATGGTTTGCTTTCAATAAAAAGTTCCTCGCCATAATCAAAATGGGCCAGAATTTCGGGCGAAAGGATAAAGCCTTCCGGGTCATCATCAATCAAACGGCTGGTTTGCGATTGGTGCGCTGCAATTGCTTTTTTCTTGATTTCCATTACTGGCTTGATATTTACCTGAAACCATTTAACCGATTGACCTTGAGCAACATCTGCCTGTTTTCCTAATTCCCAGACCCAGATTAAATATTGCAGCACGCGCGGTTGTGTTTTAAGTTGAAGTACGGCTTGATTTAGGATTTGCCACGAAGAACGATGATCCGGGTGCGGGTCTTTTTCCCAGGTTACCAATATCGTTTTTGGGTTGATGGCTTTTAATATTTCCAGCATTTGTTGTACGGCAGCATCAAAATCAGGGGAAGCCAGATTGGGAACGGCCGTGTCTTTTAACCGCATAAAAGAAGCATTGGCGGCAGGGACATTCAATATCTGCAAAGCCTTTAACGCTTCCGTTTCGCGCAGTTCCCGTAATTTTTCGGCCGGAAATTTTTTGGAGTTGGGGTGGGATTTGCTGCCATCGCTTACAAAAACCACAAAAACCGGAACATTTATTTGCCGAAGCAAGGCAATTGTTCCTCCGCAGCCCAACGATTCATCGTCTTCGTGCGGTGCGATCACTACGGTTGTGCCAAATTGTTTTAAATCATCTGCTGTAATTGCTGTGGCCTGCTGTTGCCATTTTTTGCGTTCAGTTTCGGTTACCATGATCGTAATACAGCAACCAACTAAGGTTTGTTTTTAATTGAAGCTTGAGCGTGATGCTGTTTTTACGATAGGTTTGTTCATCACGAAGAAAAAAAACAGGCCGCCCAAAACATAAAGCAAAATATCGAGCCAGTCGCCGGTAAATTTCTGCGGATCATACTTCGGCAAAAACCACTCAAAAACCAAAGAAATATAAACCACGATAAAAATAACGTGCCCGGGCTTTAAAACATAGATGCTTCTTTTACCGGCAAAAATTCGTTGGAACCAAAGCCCAAGGTTGGCCACGACAGGAACGGCCAGCAAATCCGTAAAATGTCCGTGTAAAAACAGTATCGGGTGGTGGCTGATTTTCGCCAGATAAAAAACCGCCCAAAGCACACAAAAAACTAAAAACCAAGGATTTAAAAGTGTCTTCATCATCAAGCCGAAAGGATACCGATTAACCATAAAAGCGCCGAAATGAAAACCACAAAACCGATTTGTGCATAGTAAAAAGCCGTGCGGATGGGCCGCAACCTGGTCTTGAGTTTTTTGACAAATGGGCTGTCTTCTTCCCGAACAAACAAAAAATCCGCCTCTTTTTTTACCTCGCGTTGTATTTTGGTTTCAACCGATTTGGTAAAATTTTCGATTTCCAGGAATTCGCCGCAGTACAAACAGCGGTCGTCAATATGCCCTCGCCATAAAGTCCATTCATGGCAATGCGGGCATTTTATTTCCTGTTTGTTCGTCAATTCCGGTTTTCTTAAATTATACTTACTTTGCGGGAAGTATGGAGATCAAAAATAACAAAAAGGCCATCAAGGCATGGGCCATGTTTGATTGGGCAAATTCTGCTTACAATTTAGTCATCACGTCCACCATTTTCCCGGCCTATTATACGGCAATTACTACAACAAAAGAACATGGCGATAAAGTTTTATTTTTCGGAAAAAGCTTTGTCAACACCGCGCTTTCCAACTATGCTTTGGCGGTTGCTTACCTCGTCATTGCTTTTTTAACGCCCATTTTAACTTCCATTGCCGATTACCGTGGCAATAAAAAAACGTACATGCAGTTTTTTACCTGGCTTGGCGCTTTGGCCTGCTGCGGTTTGTATTTTTTTAAGTTGGATACGTTGGAAATCGGCGTGATTTGTTTTGCCATTGCCGCCATCGGTTATTGCGGAGGAGCCGTTTTTTACAACTCTTACCTGCCCGAAATTGCAACGGTTGACCAGCAGGATGCGGTAAGCGCCAAAGGTTTTACTTACGGTTATATCGGCAGTGTTTTGTTGCAGGTTATCTGCTTTGTGTTTGTGTTGTCGCCCAAAACTTTTGGTATTGTTGATGCCACTTTTCCGGCACGGTCAAGTTTTTTATTGGTTGGGTTATGGTGGATTGGTTTCGCACAAATCCCGTTTAAAGTACTGCCGAAAGGAAGCCCGAACTTCAAAAAACTTAATCAGCAAAAAGTGCACAACGGTTTTGAGGAACTGAAAAACGTTTGGGCCAAAGTGCAAAACATGCCTTTGCTAAAGCGTTTTTTACCGGCCTTTTTCTTTTACTCGATGGGCGTGCAAACCATTATGCTGGTAGCTGCAAACTTTGGCGAAAAGGAGCTGCATTTAGGCACTTCAGCTTTGATTTCTATTATCTTGATTATCCAATTGGTGGCTATCGGCGGCGCAACGCTGATGTCGAAAATGTCGGAAAAATACGGCAACACGCCCGTACTGATGGCCGTGGTTTTACTGTGGATTGGCGTTTGCGTTTTTGCTTATTTTATCACCACGGCTGCCGAGTTTTACGGTTTAGCGGTGATTGTTGGTTTGGTGATGGGCGGCATCCAATCGCTTTCGCGTTCTACGTATTCTAAGTTTTTGCCGGAAAATATTCCCGACACGGCTTCGTTTTTCAGCTTTTACGATGTAACCGAAAAAGTAGCCATTGTGGCCGGTTTGTTTGGTTTTGGCTTTATTGAAGAACTGACCGGGAACATGCGCAATTCGATCCTTTTCCTCACCATTTTGTTTGTCATCGGTTTCGTTTTATTGTTTTCTTTACGAACCGGCGAAAAAAATATTCACAATAATGCCGAGTTTTACAGCCTCAAAAATCCGGGAAACTAAATGAAAGTTGAATTATTTATACCTTGTTTTATTGATCAGCTTTATCCGGATACTGCTTTTAGCACAATAAAATTGTTGGAGAAAGTAGGCTGCGAAGTGATTTACAACCCAGCCCAAACCTGTTGTGGCCAGCCTGCTTTTAACGCTGGTTTTTGGGACGAGGCCAAAGCCATCGGCAATAAATTTTTGGATGATTTTACCGACCAGCATTTTATCGTTTCGCCTTCTGCATCGTGCACAGGTATGGTCAAAAATTATTACAACGATTTGTTTACGAATACGGCCGTGCACAACAAATGCCGCTCGATTCAAAACCATATCCACGAACTTTCTGATTTTTTGATCAACGTAATGGAGCAGGATTATTTTGGCGCCGAACTGGAAGGAAAAGCCGTTTATCACGATAGCTGCTCTGCCTTGCGCGAATGCAAGATCAAAGCCGAACCGCGCCAATTGCTCGAAAAAGTACACGGACTGGAACTGCTGGAACTGCCCGACAGCGACACCTGCTGTGGTTTCGGCGGAACGTTTGCCGTTAAGTTTGATGCCATTTCTACCGCGATGGCGCAACAAAAAATTGACCAGGCACTGGCTTTGGAAGCCGATTATATTATTTCTACCGATGCATCGTGTTTGCTGCACTTACAAGGTTACATTGACAAGAATAATTTACCGATAAAAACAGTACACCTGGCTGATGTTTTGGCTGCTGGCTGGGGGAATGTTTGAGGTGGATTTTTTTAGTGATAAAAGAAGCATTGGTTCCTAATCAAAATATTATATTAGTACAATTAGTTAAATTAATATGTTAGTCATCAGCAGCAAAGAATTTAGAAACAACCAGAAGAAATATTTTGATCTGTTGGATACAAACGTTCAAATTGTTGTACAACGCGGAAAAGACAAAGCCTATTTGTTAACGCCGTTATCTGATGCAAATCAACTTTCCACAAATTCCGAATTAATTGAAAGGGTACAACAAGCAGAGCAAGCAATTAAAAATGGCGAAACAATAACGATTACTAACCCAAAAAATATATGGGCAAGTATATTATAGTAGTCGAAAAAACCGCTCAAAAAGAACTACAAGCCATTTATAAATCCGGTGATAAAGCATCAATTAAGCGGATTGAAATTATAATTGAAGAATTATCCGAACATCCACAAACAGGAACTGGTAAACCTGAACAATTAAAGTTTAAATTATCAGGATATTGGTCAAGACAAATCAATAAAAAAGATAGGTTAATTTATAAAATTGATGAAGTTGTAGTAACTGTATTTGTTGTATCTGCTGTTGGACATTATGGAGATAAGTAAAAAATAGTTTTTATTAATGTTTGCTGCATTCGCAAGGTTACATCAACAAGAATAGTTTGCCGATAAAAACAGTACACCTGGCTGATGTTTTGGCTGGTGGATGGGGGAATGTATGAGGTGAATTTTTAGGTGGTAAAAGAAGTATTTGTTTTATCTTTAGATATAAATTTATAAGACGTGATTTGGTATGTTAATAATTGTAACAAGGGATTTAGAAATTTAATTTTCGAAACTATTGTCTTTGTTGCTATTAATGAATATTAAAGTATTAGAATATTATGGCTTCTCATGTATTCTCGTGCTAATGAAAATAGTGATATTAATGATTAATAGGACTAGTTCATAAAGTTTCTTTTCGTCGTATTGATCATACTTGACACTATTTTTAAATCGAATGAATCGAACGGTATTAACAG
>CAXTKQ010000021.1:34935-35890 GCA_964244955.1 uncultured Sphingobacteriaceae bacterium
AACAGGAGTTGGATTTGTAAAAATATCATGGTCAACTATTCTGTGCGCCATTATGTTCCTTTGCTCCATTATATAAATAAGATCCTTGCTAAGATCCGATTTTATACCCTTGTAAGATTTATACCACTCTTCCGCGTATGTTTTAACTAGATAAATAAAAACATCTAATTTCGACTTGAAAGACATTCTCTCATCACCCAAAATGAGGAGCTGTATGTCGTCTAATTTCTTTTTATCATTAGCACAAAAATGTTTTGCTATATAAAGATTTATAGCATACTCTAATAGGGACATATTATGCAAAATCTCACCTCTAAACTTTTTAGAATTATTGTTAATACTTAATCTTTTATCTTCTGAAGATTTATTATTATCTGTTTCTTCCATATAATTTCAATTAAAGTTATTTATAAAATTAGGTTTTTAGAATTTAAAAGAATAAGTCTCTTTAAATTTTGTTCAATTTAATTTCTATGCTTCTTTTATCATGTAAAATTACAGGCTACTGTATTTTTTTTGATACAACATCTAAATTGAAATTTATAGCCATAAAAGAAGTACTAAAGGTTTTATGTTAGAAACTCAAATAGGCTTTTAAATGAGTTGATTATAATAAATTTGCTTTACTATAAATCATTTCTCCTCTAAAATCCTACTTTTGCCCAAAATCACTTTTGTAGGTGATGCATACTGTTTTTACCACATAAAAATTTAAATCATAGTTGTAGATGATTAACTTAACACTGCCCGACGGCTCTGTCCGCCAGTACGACAAAGGCATTACTGCCATGCAAGTCGCCCGTTCCATTTCCGAAGGTTTGGCCCGAAATGTTTTGGCCGCCGAAATTGATGGCAAAGTTTGGGACGCCAGCCGCCCGATTGAAGGTGATGCTAAAATCCGTTTATTAACTTGGAACGATACGGAAGGAAAAGCAACTTTCTGGCATTCATCCGC
>CAXTKQ010000022.1:0-10239 GCA_964244955.1 uncultured Sphingobacteriaceae bacterium
TGGATATTGTGTACACTTGCGGCAACAACTTTGGCAATTCCCGGATATTGAAACCTTATCATGGCGTTTACATATTTTTAAACCAGGGCAACTTTAAGTTTAAGCAAAGTTACTTTTATCCAATTAACGGTTGCACCAAAGCCATTGCTGCAGATTTTAACCAGGACGGTAAATTGGATATGGCAACCATTGCTTTTTTTGCTGATCTGAAAAACAACCCGGCCGAAGGTTTCATTTATTTTGAACAAGACAAGCCCTTACATTTCATTCCTCACGCTCTTCCAATTAATACTTATGGAAGATGGAAAACGATGGATACGATCAACCATAACGGAAAGTTGGGTTTGGTTTTGGGCAACTATGCAAGTGGTTTTAAAATACAAGATATTCCTACTACCTGGAACAAAAATTTACCTTTTATTTTGTTGGAAAATAAATCTTCCAAACCAAATAACTTATAAAAACACATTCAGGGCTGATGCTTCTTTTACCCGGTAAAAATCAGAGTATGCGAAATTTAAAAAGCAATAAAGTATTTTTTTGCTCGGTATTAATGCTGTTTATCGGGCTAAGCTGTTTTTACAGTTGTCGGCAAAAACCACTTTCTCCGCAAGAACGGTTGGCAAACGATATTGCCGATGGCGGCGTACTGGCAAAAAAGTATTGTTCCAATTGCCACCAGTTTCCCGAACCTGCTTTAATGAACAAAGCCATTTGGGAAACTGGGATTTTGCCTGCAATGGCTTTAAAATTAGGTTTGGAACAATACATGGGCCAAACGTATGCGGTCAGCAAATCGGCTATTTCTACTTCTGATTGGCAAAAGATTGTAACTTATTACAAAAGCCAAGCCCCGGCTAAATTAACTTTTCCAAAACCTGCGGCCCAAATTTTTAATGATTGGGCAGGTTTCGGTTTAAAGCAACCTAAAAATAGTGATGTAAAAAAAGTATCGTTAACCACTTTGGTAAGTTTTAACCCCAACGATCAAAAAATTTATTCTGCCGATGCTTACAACAATTTGTACCGTTGGAACGAAAACTTAAAGCCGGAACTGGTGGCCCAACTGCCTGCCCCGGCAACCAACGTTTTGTATGACAAAACCAATGAGGGAAAAAACCAGGCCATTATTACCAGTATCGGCACATTGCCGCCGCGCGATGTTTTAAACGGACAGGTTTTACAACTCAACCTCGACCAACAAAAAACCGCTGTAAAACCTGTTGTTTTTGCAGATAGTTTGCCGCGCCCTGTCCAAACCATCGCTGCCGATTTTAACAAAGACGGTTTAATGGATTATGCCGTTTGCGGTTTCGGGCACGATAACGGTGGCTTATATTGGCTTAAACAATTGCCCGGAAAGCATTTTAAAACGCTGCCCATCCGCTTAATTCCCGGAAGTACGCAAATGGCAACCGGCGATTTTAACAATGATGGCTGGCCGGATTTAGTTTGTCTTTTTGCCCAGGCAGACGAAGGTATCTGGTTGTTTTTGAACGATCATAAAGGTGGTTTTACTTCAAAAAACGTCCTTCATTTTCCGCCGATCTATGGTTCGAGCAGTTTTCAATTGGTAGATTTTAACCATGATGGAAAACCGGATATTTTATACACCGCCGGAGACAACAGCGATTACTCAACCGTTTTAAAACCTTATCACGGCGTTTATATTTTTTTAAACACCGGCAACTTCAACTTTAAAAAGCAGTTTTTTTATCACATTGATGGCTGTACCAAAGCCGTTGCAGCGGATTTTAAACACAACGGAAAGTTGGACATTGCCGTGATTTCTTTTTTTGCAGATTTTAAAAACGACCCGACCGAAGGTTTTGAATATTTGGAGCAAACGCGGCCTTTACAGTTTGTTCCGCATAAAGTGCCGGTTGAGCATTACGGCCGATGGCTGACGATGGACATTTCGGATTATAACCACGATGGTTTCCCGGATGTGGTTTTAGGGAATTTTTCGATGGGCGGCCAGTTGATCAACCAAAAAAATTTTAAACCGGATTGGGACATGCACGAACCTTTAGTGGTTTTGGAAAATATAGGTAATAAAAAAAGTAAGTGAGGAAATAGGTTTTATCTGCAAAAAAGCAAATGCTTCTTTTACCACCTAAAAATTGTTAATATGAGTTTGTTTGGCAATTTATTCGTTAAGTATCTTTTCAACTTCCAACTTTAACTGAGGCAAAAATTGATAATAATGTTCCAAATGTTTTCTGGTTCAATCTCGTCGTAACCCTAGATGATTTTATTACGTGTATCAACAATTTTCCTGGTGTGTTTAATATCAATATCAGGTTGAAGCTTCAAAATCTTGCTCGTTGCTTCCCCAATTATTTCGAGGTTTCGCTCTACGGCTTGTTGTAATTGTAAATTATTGGCATAATATTCAAATATTTTTGGTGTGCCGATGTAAGATTCAATTCGTTCTATACTTTTAAAGATATCGTAAAGCAGTTTCTTTATAGCATTATCCATAAATTTTTACTTTGCTTTCGTTAACTGCTTGTATAAAATAAGGGTTTTTAAGGGCTGATTCTGAAATGAGGTCAATTTCCCGATTCAAACTATTTCTGAGGGCGTCGTGTAAATCCCACCAAAGTGAGCCTTTTTCTAACGGATCCAATCCTTCCTGAAAGTTTATTAAAAAATCAATATCACTTCCCTCGTCAAACTTTTCTGTCAGCGCAGAACCAAAAACATAAGCGCTTTCTATCTTGTGTTTTTTTAACAGCTTGACTACTTCCGGCATATTTATTTGTAGGTAAGGATGGATCATAATTTTTGGATAAGTATTGCAAATTATTAAATACAATTCATATTGATGCAAACCAATGCTTCTTTTACCACCTAAAAATTGTTAAAGTTTTCCTGGTTTAAATCTTTGCTTTGGTAGATACAACCGCCACGCAAATTCCCATGGCGGCAATCAATGTAAAAGAAGCACGCAAACTAAATACACCGGCGATAAAACCGATCATCGGCGGGCCAACCAAAAACCCAACAAAACCAATGGTAGAAACTGCGGCCAAAGCAACACCGGGCAACATGGTGCCTGATTTCCCGGCCGCACTGTAAACCAACGGCACAACCGAAGAAACACCTGCACCAACCAGTAAAAACCCGCAAATGGCCGGGATCAACTGTGGAAACAGGACGGCAACCATCAATCCTGACGCGGTTAAAGTGCCGCTTAACTGCAAAGTCCGTTTCAAGCCAAAACGTCCGGCAAACCAATCGGCCACAAAACGCCCGCCTGCCATGGTGCTCATAAAAGCGGTATAACCGGCTGCCATCCAGGCATTTTCGGCATGGATCACTTTTTTAAAATATACCACACTCCAGTCAAACATCGCGCCTTCGCAAATCATTGAGCAAAAAGCAACGGCACCTAATTTCATCAGCGAAGCATCGGGCATTACAAAAACTGGCCCGCTTTGTACGGTCTCGGCATCATTTTGCAGGTAACGTGCGCCTAAAAAAACACCGACCAGCACAACTGAAAAAATAATGCTGAAATGGATGGAAGGGTCAATTCCCTGTCCGATCATCAGCGTGCCGATTGCTGCGCCTGCAAACCCGGCCAAGCTCCACAAACCGTGGAAGGAAGCCATAATGGGTTTCGCGTACAGCTTTTCGGTAGCAACCGCTTGTGTATTGACTGCAATATTGACGGCATTACTGGAAAAACCAAAGCAAAAAAGCACGGCAACCAACCGGAAAGTAGTTTGCGAAAACCCTAAACCGGCCAACGCGGCTGCATACAAAGGCAAAGCCCCAAGCAGCAGTTTCCGGCTGCCGATGCGGGTAATAATCCAGCCGGAAAATGGCAGCGAAAGCATCAAACCAACCGGCAGCGTAAATAAAATGCCGCCCAATTGCGTGTCTGACAAACCTAACTTTTGCTGGATACCGGCAATGCGCGATGCCCAACTGGCAAAAGTTAGGCCGGCCAAAAAAAACATAGCGCCCACCGTGGCGCGCAATATTTTTTTGGAGGTTTGGGGAGATGCTATAGCCTGGACCACAATGGCAGCAAAGGTATCCTAATTTTTATAGGGTAAAAGAAGTATTGTTGGAAAAGAAGTTGAGAAGACGGAAAAGGCTGGACTTTTCCGTCTTTTTTCAAAAAACTATAACCGTAAAAATATGGATGCTCAACGCCGCGTTGTTTTGCTCCCAGCTTCTTTTTTGGGTGAAAACTATTTTTGCAGTGCCTGGCTTTAATGCCCGGACGGTAAATTTTTCGGCCATGCTTTCGCCAGCCTTTAAATTTGCGCTTGGTAAGGTTGAGCTATCTTCCGAAACCGAAATGATTTCTTTGCCTTCAACCTCAAAACTCCATACATAACCAGCCATCGCCAGGCTTGGCAGGTTTATCGTACTGCTTTTGCCAGTGTTGATATGGATAGTTTCCATCGTTTTCTAAAAGGTTTATACCAGGCGTATCGTCCAAAAATCATTGCACAATTTGCTGGTAATATAAGCATAAGGCATGTAAAAATAGCCGCTGATGCCCCAGTTTGAGCCCCACGAGTTGCGGACGATGAACGCTTGTTTACTATCGTCATAACCAACTGCACAAACAGCATGTCCGCCTCTTGTTTTTTCGCCATGTTGCGGCATCGGCATGATACCGGTTTGGGCAACTTCATTCGTCATAAAACTATCGTAAACGGTAAAGCCAAACACAAACGGAAAGCCTTCGGCTAGGCAGCCTTTTAACTGGTCGAGCGAGTTGATCAATTTTTGATAGCTCTTGATCTGGCATTTGCTGGCCATATTGTAGCATTTGTCGGAAGGTTTTTTTGTGAATCTGGTAATATCATAAGGCCAGTCTTTTTCCGGGCAAACGCCCTGGTTGTTCATCGTTTTGATGCCATCACGGATGTAGGCGCCGCTGTCAGAATTTACCGTGTTGATCAAAACGCGCTCGTTGTAATAGATAAACAGCCGCGAAGGCATGTAGTCCTGTTTTTGCTGCTTTTTCAGGTCAAACTCATAAGCACCGGCCAGGCAATTGGCGGTACAACTGCCGAGGTGCCCTTGGTCGTAAACTGGCGGGCATGCATTGCGCAAATCTACCGAAGGCGGCAATTGCAGCATAACGGCCATTGGCGCAGCATACAATACATCGCGTTGATCGGGCAGGTCTGGCAGCCAGCCCATTTTGTAATTTGGGGTTTGTTGATTTTCCATCGCTTTTTAGTTTTAAAATTTAAATAGGTTTTGTTTAAATGATAGGACTAAATTAGCGGCGGCAGCCAGGGCAATCAACGTAGCTGATACTGTTTTTACGGTATGTTTTACGGGATTTGGATGCGTGTTTTTACGTGGGTTTTACTGTCGTTCCGAACCGTAGGGAGGAATCTTCTTCAAAGCGATTGTTTTGGTTGAAAGAAGATTTCTCCCTACGGGTCGAAATGACAAAAGCGGCGAAATAAAAAAGCACATGCTTCTTTTAGCACATAAAATTTATAGTACCAAAAGAAGCATGGATTCCTATTCTCCGGTCATTCCGAACCGCAGGGAGGAATCTTATTCAAAGCGGTTAAATTTTTATAGTTGAAAGAGGATTTCTCCCTACGGGTCGAAATGACAAAAGGCGGCATCCACACTAAATTTATGCCGGTAAAAGAAGCATCATACTTTCACTTCCTGCATGGTTACCGTTCCGGTGCGTTTCAGGTTCCCCCAGCCGTGCAGTTCTCCTTTTAATGCTTTCCTAACGGATTTGAAAAGAACGTAATACATCAGTTGCCGCCACATAAAACGTTGCGGGATGATGTAGATGAGTTTCCGGTAATCTTCTTTCTCCATCTTGAAAGCCAGCACGCCGACAAATAAATCTACCAAAACAAAAACGAGGTAATAAACCAGCATTTTGCCAGGGTCGCCGGCAAACAAACTGGCAATCATCATTAAATCTGCCAGCGGCGAAAAAAGCGGCAAAATGATTTGGAAAATCAAAATGTTTGGCATGCCAACCATTCCAAAATAACGGTATTTCGGATTGAGCAATGTTTTACGGTGTTTCCAGAAACTTTGCATCACGCCAAAACTCCAACGGAAACGTTGTTTCACCAGCATTTCTATCGTTTCCGGTGCTTCGGTATAAGCAATCGCTTCGCCACAATTACGGATGACGTAGCCTTGTTTTAAAATCCGCATCGTTAAATCGCAATCTTCTGCCAACGTATCGGATGTAAAGCCGCCGGCTTCTTCAACCGCTTCTTTGCGGAAAGCACCAATTGCGCCGGGCACAACTGTAATGCTGTTGAGCAAATCAAAAGCCCGGCGGTCCATGTTTTGGGCGGTGATGTATTCGATGGATTGCCAGCGGGTAATCAGGTTCACTTCGTTTCCAACTTTTACCGTTCCGGCAACGGCCCCAATTTCTGCATCGGTAAAATAAGCCATCAAATGATAAACCGCATCTGTTTGCAATTGTGTATCGGCATCAATACAAACCACAAAACCATAAGTGCTTCTTTTAATGCCATAATTTAAGGCTGTTGCCTTGCCGCCGTTTGGTTTGGTAAAAATCTTCACCTGCGGATGGTTGCTGTAAGCGTTGGTAACCATTTCGAGCGTGCGGTCTTTTGAGCCATCGTCCACAAAAATAATCTCGAAAACAGGATAATCGGTTTTCAGCAAACTGTTGATGGTTTGCAGCACGGTTACTTCTTCGTTATAGCCCGGAACGATAATGCTGACCGGCGGCAGGTTTTGTGCAGTAATAGTTTTAACAGTTTTTTTATGGATACTAAATTGACGTGAAGCCAAAACGCCAACCAAAACAATGCGGCCCAAAGCCAGAAATATGGCAACCAGAAACACATAAAACAGCACCCATTTGCCATAAAAATAACTGAGGATGAAGAACCTGTACATTTGGCCGACAAAAGAACTGGTTGCATCATCATGGATAACGGGCATTAGGTCGTTTTTAGATTTCCCAATCAGATCGGCAATGGTGGTAAACTGGTAACCTTGCGATTTGAAATAACGGATGATGCGCGGCAATGCTTTCACGGTTTCCTGCCGGGTATCGCCGCCGGAATCGTGCAGCAAAATGATAGAGCCTTTTTCGTGCAAAGCAATGGTGCGGGCAACAATGGTATCGGCAGAAACGCCGGGCTGCCAATCGTTTGGGTCGATGGATTCGCCGATATTGATGTAATTCTCTTCACGGCTTTGTTTAACCGGGATTACTTCGGCAATAGTTTGCGGTTCGGCATCGGCATTAAAAGGCGGACGGAATAAAATCGTGCTTCGGCCGGTTACAGCTTCAATCAGGCGGCGTGTGGCATTCAATTCTAAGGTAACCCGTTTTAGGCTAACGGCAGAAATATCGGGGTGAAGATAAGTGTGGTTTCCAATTTCGTAACCGGCATCAAACTCACGGCGCAACAGCGGGATACTTTGCTCGGCCATACTACCAATTACAAAAAAAGAAGCCGGAACGTTTTCACGTTTTAAAATGTCCAGGATTTGCGGTGTGTAAATGGGGTCGGGGCCGTCATCAAAAGTAAGCACGATTTTTTTGGGCGCATAACCATAACGGCGTATCACATATTTGGTAGGCAGTTTGATGTAGTTTTGATCCAGGATGGTAAACGTTTTTGGATCAAATTTTAAAGTTAAACGGCCAATAGTTGGTGTAGAAACCAAATCTAAAACTTCACCGTCGCCGGTATAGTCAATCCGGTTGTTCAGGCCAACGCGGGTCAATCTGGACGTATCAATGCCTGTTTTTCGCAAAGAATCTGTAGAGAGGTTTTTAGCGAAATAAGACCAGATCCGCGGGTCTTCTGAACCTAAACGCCATAAAGCCACACCGCCGGTTGCCCAATCATCTGCCATCCGGATGATGTTAAAATCAGTTGCGGCATCGGTAAAATAAACGCTATGTTTGATCTGGTTTTGATCGGTATAATCAAAATTTAGGTTGGCCGATTGTTTATTAAAATTGATTTTGCTGTGATGCTCCTGCGCCAAACTGATGGCCTCTTGGTAAGTAAGCGGCGTACCGGCACTGTTTTCCGGCCAATCATAACCTAAAGCGGCAACCGTTAAAATTACTTTGCCGCTTGGGACTTCGGTACAAACCTGGTCTAAAATATTTTCGACTTCGTGCTGGTCGGCTACATCACTGTTGGTCAGGCCATCGTTAAAAGCCATCACAATCAAAAAGTCGTTGTACTGTTGCAGCAGCTTGAGGTTATAATTATCGTCTGATGGCACAACCTGCTGCATCACCAAAAAATGTTTGGCGTGCAAGGTTTGGTAAAGCTCTTTCTCAAAAAGGACGAAGTTTTTACTGTTTCGGTCAGCGATATCTTCAAAATGAATATCAACACCTTGTAGGTTGTACTTATTTAAATTGCTGATAATATGGCCGATAAACGAAGCACGCCGCTTTTTGCTCTTTACAATATTGCCGATGGTTTTGGCGTCCCAATTACCGTTTACCAGGTTTTCAACAATGCCAATCACCGGCTTTTTGTTTTTTTGAACCAGCTTGGTCAGTTCCGGCTCCAGCTTTCCTTTTAAAGAATCTGTGCCGGCAACGATGGTAAAAGATTCGCTAATGACCATATCCAATTTATTGATATGATCGGTCAGCGAAGTGAAAGACTGCGGATCCCAGGGCCAGAAAAAACCAACGTTTAGCCGGTTTTTGTTGTTGGGATGCTTAAGCTGGTGCAAATGCCGGTTGCGCGCCAGTTCGCGAATCTGGCCAACATCCAACTTGATTTCTTTAAATTTCTTTGATTTTTTAACGCGCTCTAATTCTTTCTGACTTAATTTTTTAGGAATATCAATTAAGTTGGGCAGCAAAGGATATTGTTGAGAAGAAATGGCAACAACGGCCGCTACTGCGCCAATCACCAAAAATAAGATGATGGCACGGCTCAGCCATTTTAACCGGTTCCATCTTCCGGGAGAATCTGTTTGAAAAATTTGCTTATCGGACGACATCAATACAATTAGGTACAGCTAAAAATTGTAAAAGCCCGTTTTAAACTTTGTTCGGCTATTGCCGATGCTTCTTTTACCACCTAAAAATCATTGCTTTTTTTGTAGTTTTTGTACCGGCAATATCCGACACAGAATTTATGGGCATAAAAGAAGCATCGGCATTTTTTTTGGTAAAAGTTTAAACAGGCCCAAAATAGAGTTTAGAGAAAAAACAGCGATAAAGGTTTAACGCACAGATTTTTCAACAGGAATGTTCGAAAAATCAACGCCGCATTTGCAGTTGCTGCCACAGCTTTTTTTGGTTGTTACGCTGTTGTAAATCAAACGGGCAACATAAAATACGGCGGCCAAAAAAATAAGGATTACTGCGAAAAGTTGAAAGTTCATATCTACCGGAAAAACAATACTTCTTTTATCAACGTAAAATTGGTGTACTTGGTACAGCACCAGCTTCTACTTAAAAAACGAAACGGTACCGCCTACCCAATCAAAATCCTGGTTGTAACGCACGCCGATCATTTTTCCGCGGCTTAAACGCGTTAGGTTGATGGCCAGCGTTGGTTTTACGTCTTCTTCGGGCCAAAGATACAAAATTCTGACCTCGCATTTTACGCCGCCGTCAGGTGCCTGCACCACAGGTTCATATTTTACTTTTTGCTGAAGGATCCAGTTCTCCGGATCGGTAATTGCCTTGATGTCTGCTTCTTTTACATCAATAATTACGCCCTGGCCGGCAAAAGAAAATAAGGGTTTTAAAACGTAATTTTCGAGATCGGTTGGGATAGAAGGCAGTTTGTTTAAAAACCAGGTTTTAGGGATAAATTTGCCTTGTAAAAAAGGCATTGTAAATTTGCTGATGCGGTAAAACCATTCCGGGTGCGTAATCCATTCCACATCCAAATCCTGGCGGATATCTACCACTTTGTCAAAAATGTTTGGATCGGCATCAATCTCATCAAAAATCAAGCGGTTGTAAATTCTTTTGATGTAGGTTTTTTGACCGCCGGAAATGTAATATAACTTTTTGCCTTCCTGCTTTAATTCTTTCAAAGCAACGATGGGAATGCCGATGAGCTTTTGGGTGATAAAAAAATCAACAAACGTTTTTTGGTGATGCGCATCCACGTCCATCAAAACCACTTCTTCGGGTTTGTTTGGGCCAATGATTGTTCTTTTCAACAAATCAACGTAGGAGTTTTTATTTAATCCTGAAAAGTAAATGCTTAAATCTTTCGGAAAGTCGAACGA
>CAXTKQ010000022.1:10249-11367 GCA_964244955.1 uncultured Sphingobacteriaceae bacterium
CAAAAAACTTTGGAATCCGTATAGCGAAGGAAAGCCTTGCAGTTCGATCAGTTTCGGAATCAATTCGCCTTGCTCATTTTTACAAACTGCAAAATCTAAAGCGATAAAATGCGGATGTTTGGTTTCGTTGGCCACTTTCCATTTTGTGGGAATGGCGCGATCTGTCAGTTCTTTAAAATTTGGCGCGAGCAGTGTTTTTAAAATTTCATCTCCGGCCTGTATCAACTTTTCTTTAAAATCCTGCGGAATAAAAACCGGCGTTTCTGCCACGCGGAAAGCAATTTCCTCTTTAAAATCCTGCTGCAAACAGTTTAAAAATTGCTGATACTTTTCTTTCGAAAACTGCCCGTTAAAAGCTTTCCGCAGGGAAGGGACCATGAGATTTATTTTTTATTCCTGAAAAGTTAAAATGGCCTGATCTAAAAAGTTCGGGATCAGCGTGTTTTGCGTCAACAGCAACATATCCGGATCGTCTGACCGTTCCAGCATTTCGTTGTATTTGCGCTCGCCGTGTTCGGCAATCACTTCTTCTTTTTTATCGGGTTCCAGCAAGCGCAAACGCATACCTTCCGGGTCGGCTTCCGGATGAAATTGTGTTCCGAAGAAATATTCGCTGAAACGGATGGACATCAGGCAGCGCTCGTATTCTACGTTTGGCCGTTCTTTTTCAATCGCCAAAAGTGTTGCGCCTAATTCTTCAAACCGTTGTTGGTTTGGTTGAATGACTTGCCAGGAACGCGAATCAACCGCATAAAAAGGATCTGGCAAACCGGCAAAAACAGGATCATGCGCACCAGCTTCGGTTTGATGGACCGGCAAAATACCAAAAGACGGCGAATGCCTTTGGTTGACCAAGCCTAAACCGTAATGCCTGCACATCAACTGGAAAGAATGGCAAACAAACAAAGCATGTTTTTTCTGCGGATGCCCGGAATTGTTATGCTGCTGAATTTGATCAATTAAATTAAAATAATTTTTTTCCCATTCTGAGCCTTCGCTTTCCAAAGGGCTTCCCGGGCCGCCGGGATGCTCACGCTGGCCGGGACAGTCGCCGCGCTCGGGTCGCTGCTCGACAGGCGCGCGCTCAGCGCGGCGTCCAGCGGCGTGTTGCGGGAAAC
>CAXTKQ010000022.1:11377-20045 GCA_964244955.1 uncultured Sphingobacteriaceae bacterium
TCCCGGGCCGCCGCTGAAAATGTAAACATCAAAATCAATCCCGGGAACTTCGTTTTTTCCGCGGATATCAAACACCTGATACGTTAAATCAAGCTGATGTTGGTTTCGGTATTTAATCAATATATCCTGAAAGCAGCGCATACCCTGGTTCGGGTGCCCGTTGTACAAATCCAGTATTGCTGCTTTTACCGGTGTTTTTTCTGTGCCTGTCATGCTTCTTTTACGCCTAAATTCCTACCAATGTTTGTGAAGTGATGTAATCCACCACGTCTTCAAAACTGTTCCGCTGCTGATATATTGCCAATTGCCGGTCGGCCCCGGTGCCGTTTTCTAAAATTTTATGTACGTATTGCAAATCTTCGCGGCAGCCTAATTCGTCCACCACATCGTCAACAAAATCCAACAGTTCTAAAATTAAGGCACGCGTGTTTACTTCAATTTCTTTGCCAAAATCAATCAGCTTGCCATCAATGCCGTAACGGGCGGCACGCCATTTATTTTCGTTGATCAAAGCACGTGTATAAGTAATAAACTTCATGTTTTGCTGTCGAAGTTTGTACAGCTTGGCGCACAAAGCCTGGAAAAGTGCCGTAAAAGCCATCGTTTCATCTACCAGCATCGGGCAATCGCAAATGCGGAATTCGATGGTTTCAAAGAAAGGGTGCACACGGATATCCCACCAAATCTTTTTAGCATTGTCAATGCAATTGGTTTTGACCAGCATTTTGATGTAATTATCATACTCTTCAATGCTGTTGAAATAATCCGGGATGCCCGTTCTGGGAAATTTGTCAAAAACTTTGGTGCGGTAAGATTTATAACCCGTATTGCGGCCAACCCAAAAAGGCGAATTGGTAGAAAGCGCATAAACATGCGGCAAAAAATAGCGGACCTGGTTGGCAATATGGATGGCCAGTTCGCGCGACTGGATGCCGACATGCACATGCAAACCAAAAATCAAATTAGAGCGCGCAGCCTGCTGCAACTCGTTTACAATTTCGTTGTAGCGCGGATGCTCGGTAATGAGTTGGTCCTGCCAGTGCGAAAATGGGTGCGTGCCGGCAGCGCCAATGCGCATACCCAGATCGCCGGCCAATTGCGCAACGGTAAGGCGAAGTTTGGAAACTTCTTTTCGTGCTTCTTCGGTGTTATTGCAAATGTGTGTGCCTACCTCAACCACGGCTTGGTGCATTTCTGCTTTTACCTGGTCTTCGTGGATTTTTTGCGCGCCCTCTACAATTTTTTGATCATGCGAAATCAGTTCCCGGCTAACCGGGTCAATCACCATAAATTCTTCTTCAACACCCAACGTGAACTTGTTCATCGCGCTCCTTTCTTTATTAAATTGAAATTGGTCAATGCTTCTTTTATCCCTATTTTTTTAGGCTGATGGTTATTCTACCGGTTTTTCCTGCTCGGCTGGTTTGGCCTTTGGCGCTGCTTTAGGTTTTGCTGCGGCTGGTTTCGCCGGCGGCAGCCCAACCAAAGGCGAACCCATGGCCGATGATTTTACATATTCGCCCCAGGTTAAATTATCCTGACCGGGTTTTTGCTTTTTGGCGCGTTCTATCGCGTACGTTGCAGCGGTTTCTACTACCCATTCAAAATTTTCGGCACCAACACTGTTGATGTCTGCATCGGGGGCCGGGTTACAAAAATCTATGGCGTAAGGAATGCCATCGCGAACGGCAAACTCAACCGTGTTAAAATCGTAGCCCAAATACTGGTTAAGCAGGATTACATATTTTTTGACGGTATCCAGCAGTTTTTTGTTTGTGGTTGCGCCTTCGGTTACATAACGTTCGTGGAAGGGGTTTCGCGGTTCGTACTGCATAATCTTCACGTATTTGCCGCCGATGCAATAACAGCGGAAATATTCGGTGAACACAATTTCTTCCTGCAACATCATTACGTATTGCTTGGTGCCGTTGTATTTATTAAAAAAATCCTCTGAGCTGTGCATTTTATAAACCTCTTTCCAACCGCCGCCGTCAAACGGTTTCATATAAGCCGGAAAGCCGACGTATTTAAAAATGGCCGGCCAGTTAAGCGGATAAGACAAGTTGCGGAAAGATTCTTCGCTCGTATCGTCCGGATGCTCTTTTGAGGGCAGTAAAACTGTTTTCGGAACCGGAACACCAATTTTTAAAGCCAGTGCGTTGTTAAAAAACTTTTCATCGGCACTCCACCAAAACGGGTTGTTGATAACGGCCGTTCCGCAAATAGCCGCGTTTTTTAACATCGAGCGATAGAAGGGAACGTCCTGTGAAATTCGGTCAACAATTACCGCATAATCCAATGCTTCGCCCTGAAAAACCTTGTCTACCTTTACAAATTCGGCCGTAATATCTTTTTCGTTTTTACTGTTGATGCGGTCAACAAAAGCCTGCGGAAAACTATTTTCCTTGCCAAATAAAATGCCTATTTTTTTCATCGGAAATCGGATTAATTGAATTTATAAGGTTGATAAATAATGCGGAAACATTTGCTTCCAAACTGGCCAATCATGCACAGCATTTGGCCTGACGTCTAACCAATGGTTAATATTTTTTTTGCTTAAAATGTTTGACAAAGTATAGTTGGCATCCAAACAAATGTCCCAATCGGAAGTGCCGAAGATAATATTCAGGTTCCACAGATCGGGCTGGTTGTCTCCCGGCAAATAATCAACCGGGTTGTTGAAGTAAATATCGTCGTTGTAAAAGCCATCGGTTTGGGCGCGGATATCAAAAGCGCCGCTCATAGAGAACAAATGGCTTACTTTTTCGGGATGTTTAAAGGCGAAATTTGCGGCATGGTAACCGCCAAAACTGCAACCT
Source organism: uncultured Sphingobacteriaceae bacterium (assembly GCA_964244955.1). Classification (GTDB taxonomy): domain Bacteria; phylum Bacteroidota; class Bacteroidia; order Sphingobacteriales; family Sphingobacteriaceae; genus Mucilaginibacter_A. Next base: position 14,197 of record CAXTKQ010000022.1, read on the forward strand.
GCCATTACGGCTTTGTTTACACCGGTTTCTAATGTAACCCAGGGCACCAATTCTTCGTTTAGCATTTTATCATACCAAATGTAGTTTTTGGCGCGGTCGGCCGGATGGACTCCTTTGTTATACCAACTCAACCAGTCAAGCGAATCAGGGCAATAAATTTTAACCAAACCTTCATCTACAAACCAGGAAACGGCATCAATCAGCCCAAAATCTTTATTCTCATAAAACCTTCCGTTAGAAGTCGGGAACAAAATTACAGGCCGGCCGCGGTTGCCATAAACCAGCATATCCAATTCAAAACCCAAATTATGCGAGTACCAGCGGATGTAATTTTCAATCATTATTTATTAGTTTGATGCGTTGGAAAGATAGTTTCTTTGTCATTAAAATCAAAAAAAATGCTGGCTGGTACTGCTTTTGTTACGTACAAAACATTATTTCAAAAATTAACCGATAAAAACAGTACATGTATTATCCTATATTGAAGCAGGAGATGAGCATTGCAGAAGAAGTTTTGGCCATCAAATCCGTTTTTTTAGAACGGGAAGTAACGGTTACACTTTTAATCCCTGAAGGGTTTGAAGAACTGGGCAAGACTAACCTTTTGCTGCTGAACGATGGCCAGGAGCTGGAAAACCTGCAACTTAAAACCACTTTAGAAAAACTGCAAACTAACGGACAAATTTCGCCGGTACTTGTTGCCGCCATCCACGCCAACGAAGAACGGCAGCAGGAATACGGCGCCGCAGCCATTCTTGATTTTAAAGGCCGCGGAAGCAAAGCTGCAGCCTATACTTCTTTTATCGCCCAAGAATTGGTGCCGAAGTTGCAGGAATTTGTCGGGACGATTTCTTTCGACAAAGCTGCGTATGCCGGTTTTTCTTTAGGCGGATTATCTGCCGTGGATATTGCCTGGAACAACCCGGAGTTGTTTGATAAAGTCGGCGCTTTTTCCGGTTCGTTTTGGTGGCGGAGCAAGGATTTGAACGATGGTTACGACAGCGAGCAGGACCGCATCATGCACAAAATCATCCGGCAAAAAGAGCATCGGCCGGATTTAAAATTTTGGTTCCAGACCGGCACCAAAGACGAAGCGATGGACCGCAACGGCAATTTTATTATTGATTCCATTGACGATACCATTGACCTGATCAAAACACTGGAAAACAAGGGTTACAGTCGGCCAGCCGATATTCAATATGTAGAGATTGTAAACGGAAAACACAATACCGAAACCTGGGCAGCTGCCATGCCTAAATTTTTGGTTTGGGCTTTTGGTTGAAATAAAAACTGTTAAATTAGTATCATGAAAACGGAATTGATCGAAAAGCTCGAAAAACTGCCTGATTCTTTGCAAAAAGAGGTGGAAGGTTTTGTTGATTTTTTGATTTTTAAAGATCAGAAAAAGCAGATAAGTTACAATTTATCTTTTAACAATGATAAAGAAGAAACTAATTCTCATAATAATATGAAAAAACAAGATGTTGAAAAACCTAAGCTAAAAAGAGAATCGGGAGGATTGAAAGATAAAATTTGGATGTCTGATAATTTTGATGAGCCTTTAGAGGAATCATCAAATCAAAAAACGTCGGATCAAAATCCTCAAAACTCTAAGTCAGGTTTTGGTGGTGGTAAAGGTATTATTGGTTACATGGCTGATGATTTTGATGAGCCATTAGAGGAGTTTAAAGACTATATGTAAGAATGGCATATTTAATTGACACACATGCTTTTTTATGCTATGTAGATGGAAACCCTAATTTATCGGAGAAAGCAAGATCGGTATTAGAAAATACAGGTTGGGTTAAATGTTTAAGTATTTCAAGCCTTTGGGAAATTGCCATTAAGGAAAGTTTAAATAAGTTGGTTTTAACAAAGCCTTATGAAACACTTTCAGAATATATTACCGCTAATAACATTGTTCTCCTGCCTGTTGCGTTTAGTCATCTGCTCCAGCTAAGAAAACTTCCACATCACCACAAAGATCCTTTTGATCGTTTAATGATTGCTCAAGCCATAACAGAAGATCTCGCCATAATTTCTAAAGACCAACACTTTAAATCTTATTCCATTAATGTAATTTGGTAGTTACCTTTTTGTTATTAATGGTCATTTCAGTGCTATTTCTTTAAAATCTAATATATTAAAGCTACCTTTGCGGCAAATTTATTAAGGCATTTACATGCAGAAAATTAGAAACATTGCGATTATCGCACACGTTGACCACGGCAAAACGACGCTGGTTGACAAAATTTTGCACAGTTGTGCTGTTTTCCGAGACAACCAGGAAACCGGTGAACTGATTTTAGACAACAATGACTTGGAACGTGAACGTGGCATCACTATCGTTGCCAAAAACGTTTCCGTTAGATATAAAGATGTTAAAATCAACATCATTGATACACCTGGCCACGCCGATTTTGGCGGCGAGGTAGAACGTGTTTTAAAAATGGCCGATGGTGTGCTTCTTTTAGTGGATGCTTTTGAAGGTGCCATGCCGCAAACCCGTTTTGTAACGCAAAAAGCTTTGGCTTTAGGTTTAAAACCAATTGTGGTGGTAAACAAAGTGGATAAAGAAAACTGCCGCCCGGAAGAAGTTTACGAACAGATTTTCGAACTGTTCTATAACTTGGGCGCAACAGAAGACCAGTTGGATTTCCCTGTGATTTACGGTTCTTCTAAACAAGGCTGGATGAGCACGGATTGGAAAAAACCAACTGAAGATATTTTTCCTTTGATGGATGCTATTTTGGCAAACATTCCGCCGGCACCGATACAGGAAGGCACTTTGCAAATGCAAATCACTTCGCTGGATTATTCTTCCTTTGTTGGCCGTATTGCCATTGGCCGTGTTGCCCGCGGAACAGTTAAAGAAAACCAGCCGGTATCGTTGGTAAAACGCGACGGGACGATCCAAAAATCAAGGATAAAAGAACTATATACTTTTGAAGGTTTGGGCAAATTGAAAGCTACCGAAGTAAGTTCTGGCGATATTTGCGCCGTTGTTGGTATTGAAGGTTTTGATATTGGCGATACCATTGCTGATTTTGATAAACCGGAAGCGTTGGAGGTCATCCACATTGACGAGCCAACGATGAATATGTTGTTCACCATCAACAACTCTCCGTTTTTTGGAAAAGAAGGCAAGTTTGTAACTTCCCGCCATTTGCGCGACCGTTTGTACAAGGAAATGGAGAAAAACCTGGCCTTGAAAGTAATCGAGACCGAATCTCCTGATTCTTACCTGGTTTACGGCCGTGGCATTTTGCACTTGTCGGTTTTGATTGAAACGATGCGCCGCGAAGGCTACGAATTGCAGGTTGGCCAGCCACAAGTAATCATCAAAGAAATTGATGGCGAAAAATGCGAGCCGATTGAAACTTTAATTGTGGACGTTCCGGGCGATGTTGCCGGTAAAGTAATCGAGTTGGTAACGCAACGCAAAGGCGATTTGCTGATTATGGAACCAAAAGGAGATTTGCAGCATTTAGAGTTTGATATCCCGGCACGTGGCATTATCGGTTTGCGTAATAACGTGTTGACTGCAACTGGCGGCGAAGCCATTATGGCGCACCGTTTTAAAGCTTACGAACCTTGGAAAGGCCATATTCCGGGCCGTTTAAATGGGGTTTTGGTTTCGATGGATACCGGTAAAACAACTGCTTTTGCGATTGATAAATTACAGGACCGCGGCCGTTTCCACATTGATCCGGGTGTAGATATTTACGAAGGACAAGTTTTAGGCGAGCACATCCGCGATAACGATTTGGTGATCAACCTGACCAAAGGCAAGCAGTTAACCAACATGCGTGCTTCCGGAAGCGATACCAACGTTCGTATTGCGCCAGCTATTAAATTTTCTTTAGAAGAATCCATGGAATACATCCAGGCTGATGAATACATCGAAGTTACGCCGCAAAGTATCCGCTTGCGTAAAATCTTTTTGAACGAAGGCGAAAGAAGAAACAACGCTAAGAAGTTTGTAAATCAGTAAGTAAAAGTTAATTATATCGAAAGCCTTTAGTTAAAAACTAAAGGCTTTTTTTATGGGCAATATTTTGTAAAGGATTGTGAAACCAAATGCTTCTTTTACCACCTGTTTTTCATTAACCTTTAAACTTCAGCAAATACTTCTTCATAATAATCGTAATATCTTCAGAAAGGTTTAAATAGTAAACGGCCGTTACATAAAAAAGGGTGATAAAAGGAGTACGGACAATCGTATCAACAATATAGTTATCCATCTTAGGAACGATAAACAGCGATAAATAATAAACCAAAACGCCCAATAAAATACAAACTAAACTCTTGTAATCAAAAGGCTGCATCCGGTAAACAATCAAAATAAAAACAAACCTGAAAAGGTTAAAAACCAGCAATGTAATGGCCGAAGCAATGGCCGCGCCGGTAATTCCATAGATCGGGATCAACCATAAATTGGCTAAAACCGTAACGCCAACCAACAGCAAATTAAACAAAGAATCGTATTTAAAGTATTTGGATGTTCCAAGTATTACACCGTTAATTCCGGTTGCAGAATCTATCAAAAAGCCAAGGCTTACAAAAAAGATTACATATTTTCCACCTGCATATTCCGGTGGAAGCACTTGAAAAATGTTATCAATATTTGCCCAAATAATAATGAAGATAAACAAAGCACTAATGAGTTGATTAATACAACTTTTATCGTAAACACTTTTGATATTTTTAAGATCATTCGTTTTCCAAGATTCCGCTACAATTGTGTAAGAAATGCTGTATAAAGACCGCGAAGGCAACGCAATTACCGTTGCAAAATAAAAAGCAATGGTGTAAATTCCGGTTTCGCCTAAACCGTATTTTTTAAAGATAATGTATGAATCAATGTTCTGGATAATCAGCGGGGCGGAGCCGGTGATAATTGCAAAAAAGCAAATGTTAATTAGTTTTCTGGTGATAGTTTTATCCAAAAATTTAAAATCAGGTTTTAAGTGAAGCTGCTTGTTTTCGATCAATCTAATGATAATTAAAATGGTTGGAATTATATTGACCAGCAACCACAAAACCATAAAAACCGGAAAACTTACGAGTTTAAAATAAATGAGCAATATCGAAATCAGGATGAAAATCCGTTTGGTAAATTCCTTTAAAATCAAACCTAACGTAATGTTGTACAACATGCGCGCGTACAAATCGAACACGTTAAAAAACAGCGTAAAAAAAGTAAGCGGAACTAAATACCAATAATACTTTTCAAAAAGCGGCGATTTGTGCGACTTTTCGCTAATGATTTCATTTTTGAAAACATAAGCCAGCATTGTAAACAAAATAATCCCGACAAAAGAAACCGCACAAGCTAAAAATAAGTAACCGTGGTGCTTTTTTTCTTCGCTTCGGAAATAAGGAAAATAGCGCGCTGTTCCGTTAAAACCTAAAATCGAAAATTGGGCAAACATCAGCGAAAACGAACCTAATATTCCCGTCAACCCAACTTGTTCAATGGTTAACGCATGCGGCTGGATGATGTTGACCGTGAGAAAACCAATCAACACACCTAAATACGAAAAAATAGTGCCTTTAATGGTTTGTCGGATAATGATGCCCATGCAATTTAAAGTAGTTTTAACGGCCCGATTTTTTGCCGTTAAAATGATATTTTTGAAAACTTCATGGCAAAGATAAAATATAACGTGTGTGTGGTAACGGTTACTTATGGAAATCGCTGGGCTTTTTTAAAACAGGTCATCGCACAAACGTTGTCTTTTACACAGGTTGCGCAAATAGTTGTGGTAAACAACGCATCAGATTATGATGTTGCAGAAAATGTGAAGGAATCTGATTCCGAAAAAATCATCATTTTAAATAATTCT
>CAXTKQ010000022.1:20055-23281 GCA_964244955.1 uncultured Sphingobacteriaceae bacterium
GAAAATTTAGGTTCGGCAGGCGGTTACAGGCAAGGTATAAATTATGCAAGTAAAAACAGTATGGCCGATTTTATTTGGTTGCTGGATGACGATAACGTGCCGGAAACAAACGCGCTGACCAATCTTTTAACTAATTGGGACGAAATTGAAGGCGCAAACAACAAAAAAGCCTTGTATTGCCTTCGGGAAGACCGCATCAACCATATCAAAATTGCACAAGGCGAAAACCCTTACCGTTATTATTTGGTGCCCGATAATTTTATGGGCTTCGATATTTTCAACATTTTAAACAATCAATATTACAAGCTGCGCGATAAGTTTGGCGGCCAAAAGACTTTTAAAAAATACGTGCAATTGCCTTATGTTCCTTACGGTGGTTTGTTGCTGCATCAATCTATAATTGCCAAAATTGGATTGCCAAACGAAGCATTCTATTTGTATGTTGATGATTCTGAATATTCGTACCGTATCACCCAAAATAATGGTGCAATTTGGCTCGTTCCAAGTTGTAAAATTATTGATGTAGACCAGTCGCAAGGTTTAAATTATCTACCTAAACACTTTCATTCGCGTTTGTTGGACCAATGGAATTTCAGAACATATTATGCGGTGCGCAACCGCCTATATTTCTACTCGCACGTTGCCGTAAAAAATAAATTGGTGTTCGGCATCAATAAATTTTTATATTTAATGTACTTAAAAACTGTAAGCTTGCCCAGTTCCAAAACCAAACAATACCGGCAATTTTTAACAGCCGTTAACGATGGTTTGGAAGGCAAATTGGGCAAGGCAAACCCGGGGAAATTTGAATGACTGAACTAAAAAGATACCACATGATACAAGCTTGTATTGATGTGATTGCAAAGCGAAAAAAAGTTAATTATTTCGAAGTTGGCGTTCAAACCGGCTTTTGTTTTTTCAAAATTAAAGCTGACCGTAAAGTTGCCATTGATCCGCATTTTCTAATCAAAACAACCAAAAAAGTAAAAGCGTATCTTCGAAATCCGTCCAACTTTAACAACCGGTTTTTTGAGTTGACGAGCGATGATTTTTTTAATCAGCAAGCAGCTTACATCAAAAAAATTGGCGGCATTGATGTGATTTTTATTGATGGTTTGCATTTGTACGAACAGGTTGCAACCGACATCAACAACGCGTTGCAATATTTAAACAAAGGCGGCGTGATTTTGATCCATGATTGTAACCCATTGTCCGAAGCTGCGGCAATTCGTGCCTATTCTTCGGAAGAAGCGGCGCGGGCAAATCATTCGGAATGGGCCAATCAATGGAACGGCGACGTTTGGAAAGCGATTGTGAAGTTCCGTTCCGAAAGAAAAGATTTGGAAATCAAAGTTTTTAATTGCGATCATGGCATCGGAATGGTGCGGCCCGGAAAACCGGAAAACTCGTTGGATTATTCCAAAGAGCAAGTTGAAAATTTGATTTACCAGGATTTGAAAGCCAAGCGGGAACAGCTTTTAAATTTGAAAAGCCCGGAAACGTTTTCTGATTTCATCCAGGATTTTGAAAAGAATTTGAAGCAGGAAGTTTTGGTTTAAGATGAATTTTATGCTAATCTTTTTTATGCTTCTTTTAGCACATAAAAAAACATTATTTGTAAATGCTGTTAAGGTTACAGGCACCAATTTTATGCCGGTAAAAGAAGCATATATTTTAATTAAAAACCTGAATGCTTGAAACGATTTCTCGCGGAAATATCATCACCGCCTACGATAACTTCTACCAAAACCACGACGAGGCCTGGCGCATGTTGGGCGCCAAATACAAGGCGCAAAACATTGCGGACGTTTGTAAAGGCAGGCAATTTTTAAAAGTGCTGGAAGTTGGCGCAGGCGATGGCAGCATTTTATATTATTTGGACCAATGGGATTTTGCGCCGGAATTACATGCAATAGAAATTTCTGAAAGCGGCGTGGAACATATCAAAAGCCGGAATTTAAAAAGTGTAAAATCTGTAAGCGCTTTTGATGGTTATCACATTCCTTTTGAAGACCAAACTTTTGACCTGGTGATTTTGGCCCACGTTTTGGAACATGTAGAATACGAAAGGACGTTGCTGCGCGAACTGAAAAGGATTTCGAAATTTCAAGTGATTGAAGTGCCCCGCGACTATCGTTTTGGTGTGGATAAACGCATCAACCATTTTTTGGCTTACGGGCATTTGAATGTTTACACGCCAAGTTCGCTGCGTTATTTGTTGCGGTCGGAAGGGTTTGAGGTTCTGGCCGATAAAACTTCCATGATTACGCCGGAAGTAACGCGCTTTAATAATTTTACCAATCAAAAGAAGCATCAAAGTTTTTTTGCTAACTTTAAAATTACGGCCGAGTATCAGCTTAAACAAATTTTAAACCGGCTGATGGGCAAAAAAACCCAAGAGAAATTTGCCAATGCTTATACCGTTTTGTGCAGCGCAACAGATAAAACTCCGAAAATTTTTTAATTTTTATACGATAAAAACAGCATGCAAAGCTTAGCGCCAATTGCTCTTTTTGTGTACAATCGCCCTGAACATACACGGCGGACGATCAGTTACTTGCAAAAGAATTTGCTGGCCGAGGATTCGCGTTTGTTTATTTTTTCTGATGGCGCAAAAACCGAAGCCGACCAGGCAAAGGTGAACGAAGTACGGGCGTTGGTTAAGCAAACAGACGGTTTTAAAACAGTCAAAATCCTGGAAAGCGCAGATAACCAGGGATTGGCAAATGCGATTATTTCCGGCGTTAGTCAGTTGGTAGAAGAATATGGCAAAGTGATTGTGTTTGAAGATGACCTGCTTTCTTCGCCTTTTACCCTGCGCTATTTTAATGATGCGTTGCAGCGTTACGCAAACCAGGAAAAAGTGATGCACATCGGCGCTTACATGTACCCGCTTTTAGAAAAAAACCTGCCGCAAACTTTTTTTTACCGCGCGGCAACCAGTTGGGGCTGGGCAACCTGGGGCCGGGCCTGGAAAAATTTTAACCCGGATATTAACGAGTTGATTGGCCAGTTCAGCAAGCCGCAAATCAAAGCTTTTTCTATTGATGGCACGATGAACTTTTGGAAGCAGATGAAGGAATTTAAATCCGGCAAAAACAATTCCTGGGCCATTCGCTGGTATGCTTCTGTTTTTTTAGCTGGTGGATTGACTTTAAACCCTTCCAAATCCTTAATCCATAATATTGGGCACGACGGCAGCGGCGTGCATTCCAACAAAGAAGAC
>CAXTKQ010000022.1:23291-31337 GCA_964244955.1 uncultured Sphingobacteriaceae bacterium
TACCAGGTGCATGTGGCCAGGCAGGTCGTTCAGTTTTTTCCTTTAGAATTGGTAGAAAATCAAGAAGCTTACCACGCCATCAAACATTTTTTGCGCAACCGAAAAGGAAATTTGCTGCAACGTATTAAGCGTTTCATTACAAAAAAACTATCGTAAAAGAAGTATGGGCTTATGCTGATTTTCGTGCCGTAAGCATAATATAAGGCGAAAGTAGTTTGGTTTCGGCAGGGACAATCCGCGTAAATAGTTTACCGGCAAGCCAAATGGTTTTAGTCAGGATTTTAGCCAAAGCAGATTTGGTTTGCTTGTTTTCCAGCCAAACCGAAAACTTTCCGTAATGGCTCAGTTCCACATCCTGCAAATTCAATTCGCGGCACACCTGCGCCAGCAAATCCAATTGCATGCTTTTTGTATTGTGTTTGCTGTAATTCTCGGGGTCAAATTTACGCTGCACCCAGCCATTCACACCCAAAAAATTAGGCAACGTAATAAACAAGGTTCCGCCGGGCTTTAAAAAAGCCAAATGCCTTTTGATAATGTCTTTGGTATCTTCAAAATGCTCGATCAATCCGCAGGAAAGCACCAAATCGTACTGTTTTAACGCTTTGTATTTAAACAAATCGCCCTCAATTACACCAATGCTTTTCTCGTTTAAATTATTGGCCGCCAGCACATCCACCAAAATTCCGGTGTGTACATAATAATCAAAAAGCGTGGTTTCTAGTTTTAAGTATTTGTGGAGGTAAATGGCATAATAGCCCGGAAAACCGCCCAGCTCGATCGCTGTTTTTAACTTGTTTTTTTTAACAAGTTTTTTTAAAATCTGATGAAAAGTATAATCAGGTTTAATGGCAACGGCGAGGTCTTTCTTCGATTCCCAATACTTTTTCCAGAAAATCCGATCGGTGAGTTGGTTGCCCATTTTGTTGCAAAGTAAAGAAAAAATCAATATTGGAAGAAGTCGGAAAGACCGAAAGAAGTTAGAAAGTTTGAAAGAAGTCCGAAAGATAGGAAGTCCGAAAATCGGGAAGACAGAACCTAAACAATGGATTTAATTTTTAGATGATTAGAGCTTTTAGGCTTTCTAAGTTCTTCCGGTCTCACGGACTTCCGGTCTTTCCGACTTCCGGTCTTTTTTCCGGCTCTTTTAGTAATTTTGGCCAATGCTGAAAGTTGTCCACTTAAATACTTACGACGGAAACGGAGGTGCGGGTCGCGCTTGTTTACGTTTGAATTTGGCGCTAAATGCAACCGATGAAGTGAATTCAGAAATTGTGGTTTTCTATAAATTCGGCCAAAATCCTGCTGTTAAAACTTTCACCAATACGTTGCTAAAACGAGGTTACGCCGCAGCTACCATTGTTGCCGAGCGGTTGCTGGCCAAGCGTTATCTAAAACCGGTTAAAGTTCCGTTTTCGTTTACGTGGTTTGGTTATTCTGTGGTCCATCATCCGGCGGTTTTGGCCGCGGATATTATCCATTTGCATTGGGTCAACCATAGTTTTCTCAACCCAAAACATCTGGCCGAACTGGCAAAACTAAACAAGCCAATTGTGTGGACTTTTCACGACAGCAACGCGTTTACCGGCGGCTGCCATGTGCGTTATTTGTGCAATCATTTTGAAAACGAGTGCGGCAATTGTCCGGTTTTGGTTGATGCTAATCCGAACGATCAATCGCACAAAATCTGGAAACAAAAAAATGCGGCTTATCAACAATTGCAATTTCAGATTATTGCGCCAAGCAGTTGGATGAAAAATTCGGTTTTGCGAAGTAGTTTGATGCAAAAAAAGCAGGTTACCGTGATTCCGAACACGTTGGAAACAAATGTTTTTCAACTTCAAAACCAGCAAGCAGCAAGAACAAAATTAGGTTTGCCAAAAGATAAATTTATTTTCCTGACCGGATTTATGCCTTCCAAAAAAGATTCGCACAAAGGCGCCGCTTATCTTTTAGAAAGCCTCGAACTTTTAGCTGCTAAAAGAAGCATCGCGGTAGAAAATATAGAATTGGTGGTTTTCGGAAACCGAAATACCGAAGATGTTCCCGCTTTTCCGTTTAAAACCACGTTTTTGGGAACCATCAGCGAAGATGAAAAACTGGCTGCCTGTTATGCCGCTGCCGATGCTTTTTTGATCCCTTCGCTGGAAGATAATTTGCCTTACACCGTGATGGAAAGCCTGGCTTGCGGCACACCGGTTATCGCTTTTAAAACCGGCGGCATCCCGGATATGATACAGCACGAACACAATGGTTTTTTGGCCGAATACAAATCATCCGAAAGTTTTTGCCAAGGGATGGAATGGATCAAAAATTACCCGGTAAAAGAAGCATTACGAAAAAACGCCAGGGAAACGGTGATGCAAAAGTTTTCAGAAGGAGTGATCGCCCAGAAACATATCGAATTATACAAAAGCTTGTTGCCAAATGGATAAGCCGATTTTAAGTGTGATTACGGTTGTGTTTAACAATGCAAAAGATGTGGAGCGAACGATGCTTTCGGTTCTCGATCAAACTTATCCAAACATCGAATATTTGGTGGTTGATGGAAAATCAACCGACGGAACTGTTGAAATTATTGAAAAATATCGTGAACATTTGGCTGTTTTTGTCAGCGAAAAAGATGCCGGCATTTACGATGCAATGAATAAAGGTTTGGCTTTGGCAAAAGGCGGTTACGTTGTTTTTATGAATTCGGGTGATGAATTTTATGAAAAAGATACGGTAAAAACAGTATTTGCAACAGTGCCGGATGCCGATATTTATTACGGCGAAACGGAGATGGTCAACGAACAATTACAAAGTTTGGGCCAGCGCCGGCATAAAGCCCCCGAAAATTTCACCTGGAAAGATTTTGAATATGGCATGAACGTAAGCCATCAAGCTGTTTTTATCCGCAGAAATTTGGTTGGACCTTATGATCTGAAATATCAGTTAAGCGCGGATATTGATTGGATTTTAACGGCGGCAAAAAAAGCACGGAAAATTGTAAACGTACACCAATATGTGGCTAAATATTTGGTAGGCGGAATGTCGAAAAAGAAACACCGGCAGAGTTTGTTGGAGCGTTTTGCCATTATGCGGAAGCATTACGGTTTGCTGCCCACGGTTTTAAACCATTTTGTGATTGCTTTTAATTTGGGATCTTATTGGTTGAAAAATAGGCGGACGAATGATTGAAGTTATAATTTATTAAACGTTTTTAAGATTATTTACTGAGTACAACTCTGGCTCTTCTTTTAAAAAATCAAAAGTATTTGATTCCATTGTTATCCGCTGGATATCTTCTACCAGAACCTGATCTTGAGCCTTACTCAATAAAAACTCAGCAAAATCAACCACTTCCTGAACTGGTTGGTCTGTTAATTTAACAATGCTTCCTACAGCTTTTTCAATTAAAACATTCCGTTCCATAACGTAATTTAATTATCGGGATACTGTTTTTACCGCCCTTTTTTTCCTGCTTTCTGTAAAAACATAACCGCCAAAAGCCAACACCAGCAATATAGAACCGGCCGTAGAAATCGCTTCGCCGGTGTAATAAGAATTTGGGTGGAAGATAAACTCAATTTTATGGTTTCCTACCGGGATTTGTGCAGCACGCAATAAGTAATCGGCACGGAAATACGGGCTTTCCTTTCCGTCAATCAGCATTTTCCAGCCTTTGTCGTAATAAATTTCTGAAAAAACAGCAACCTGGTTGGTGGTCGAGCCGCTTTGATAAACCAAATGCTCGGGTGCATAACTGGTAAGCGTTATTTTTCCGTTTTCGTCTATCGCATTTTGTTTGGTGTTAATGAATGATTGATATTTTATATCCACAATTGCTTCATTCTTCGGATCGAAACTGCTGATCGCCTGCATTTCCTGGTCGGCATTATCCGCAAAACGCACTTTTTTTACAAACCAGGCATGTCCGCAAGCCGTTGCATTGGCTTTCATACCGGCAGTTTGCGATTTCGGATCGGCCGTAATCACATATTTGGTGTTCAGCATGTCCAAAACGTCCGGGTTAATGCTTTTGGTAAACTGGTTGTCAATCAGTTCCTGAAAACGCTTCAGTTTTGCTGCATGGTAACCGCCCAGGGTTTTATGAAAGTAAGAAGTAGAAGCATTTTGAAAAGGATCAATAGTCAAATCCAGCACACGGAAATCTGGATCAGTGTCGCGCAAAATAAACTCGTCAACTTCCCGTGGCGTACGCACTTGCACGGCTTCGTCTTTTGGCAAAAAGCTGTCGTCTTTTAAATAACGCTTATCTACCGACCAAAGATCAACCAAAGTAACCGCCAGAATCAGCAGCGAAGTAATTTGCAGGTTGATTTTTTGTTTGATAAACGCCCACAAAACACCAAAAGTAAGCAGCACAAAAATTAAGGAACGGATGGCATCGGCACGCGCCAAACCAATACGGTCTTGCACCAAAGCATTATTCACGATGGAATTGGCAAAAGCACTGTCGCCCTGAAAAGCCTGCGTCAATTGTGCAATCAAAGATTCATCAGCAGTTGCACTTTTAAAACTGAAAAACAGCGAAGGCAATACGGCAATTAGCAATGCAATTCCACCAGTGATGTATAAAGCGAGGAACAGTTTTTTCAGGATAAAAGCTTTGTCCTTTGTTTGCAATACTTCTTTTATCGCTAAAAAACCAAGGATTGGAAAAGCCAGTTGCGTCAAAACCAAAATAGATTCGACCGCGCGGAACTTGTTATAAAGCGGAAAATAGTTGAAAAACAAATCGGAAACCAGCGTAAAGTTTTTTCCGAAAGAAAGCAGCATACTTAAAATTACGGTTGCCAGCAGCCACCATTTAATACGGTTTCGGATAATCAGTAAGCCAAAAACAAACAGAAAACAAATGCCTGCACCAAAATACCACGGGCCTGCTGTACTTGGTTTTTCGCCCCAATAAGTCGGTAATTGTGCAGCAAAACTAGCTGCCTGATCTTCGGGAACACCTTTTGCTATTAAAGCTTGTGCAACTTTAGAATCCGCTTTTAATGTACCACCAGCCGATTCGCCTCCATAAGTATCAGGAATTAAGAATGTAATACATTCACCAATGCCTTGACTCCATCCATAGGCATATTCTTTATCCAAGCCAGTTGTTAAACCAGCAGCAACAGGTCGTGTTAAGTTTGATTTTCCACGGGTAGATTCCTTTCCGTATTCATAGGTAGTCCATAACAAGGAAGCGTTGATCATTACCGCAATCAACATAGCACCAGCCAGCCAGGCAATTGATTTAAAAAATGCTACCGTAGTTTTATTTTTGATAGCATGATAAAATTCAATCCCAACCAAAATCAACAGCGAAAACATCAAATAATACGCCATCTGGATATGGTTGGAACGGATTTCCATCGCCAAAAAGAAGGCGGTTAAAACAGCTCCGAGCCAATATTTTCCGCGTAAAGTGAGAATGATACCGGCCAAAATCGGCGCAAAAAAAGTAATGGCATAAGCTTGGTTAGAATGCCCGGCGTGCAGCAAAATAAAATTGTACGACGAAAAAGTAAACGCAATAGCACCGGCAGCGGCCAGCCAGGGGTTTAACCGCAGCACGCAAAACAATAAATAGGCACCAAAAAGCGACAGTAAAACGGTATCAATCGGGTTAGGAAATACGGCTTTTAAGGCAGAAATTACATACGTGGTAATGTTGGCCGGATAAAAAGCCCAGATTTGGTAAGCCGGCATCCCGCCAAAAACCTGGTTGGTCCACAGCGGTGCTTTTCCGGTTTTGGCGCGCACGTCCATAATTTCTTTTTGCATGCCTTGCGCTTGCGTTACATCGCTTTGCACCAAAACTTTCCCTTGAAATGCAGGCGTAAAATAAAAGAAACAGATGGCAAAAAATAAGCCCGCGATGGCGAAGTGAACGCCATTTTGCTTGAACCAGTTATTCATCTAAAATTAAAAATTGTATGAATCCCAAACCTACTGAAATTTAATAAAAATGCGGTATAAATTTCGGGCAGCGTTTATCAAATTAAAAAATTAACGCAATTCGTTTGAAGGAATCAGGATTGAAGTTGAAGACTAAGCTACTTTGGTTTGATTAGCAAGGTTGTGCTTTGGTGCGAAGCAGAAAAAATACCGCTAAAAGAAGTATCCAGCTAACGCCATAAGCAATCAAAGTTTTACGATCAAATTCCTCGGGGTTTCTTCGGATCCGGTAAAAATTATAAACACCTAAAAGGATAAGCACCAGCCAAAAATACCATTTGATGGTGATGCACATGGCAAAAGCCTGGATATCAACCACGGTAACGATGTAATTGATAACGATAAGTGAAACCACTTCCGGCGTGCCAAAATGACGGCGGTTGAATACTTCTTTTGGGATCATTTGCCGCAAGATTATTTGACTTCTTCGTATCGTACAAACTCGCCTTCAGTTTTGGGAATGGCGCTTTTGTAAACGTTGGGCGGAATATAATCCACTTTTAACGTGCCTTCTTTGGGGCCGCGCGGCGCGCTTTGTTGTGCGCTGGCTTGTTGTGCTTGCGCTTTGTTCACTACGCTTCTAAACAAAGCGGGCAACAACATCCGGCCCAACATCCGAAGCAAATACAAAATGCAAATGAATATGATTAAAAAACGGATAAGCAACATGTTGATTTGAATATGGAATACAAATATAAAAGTTTAACGGAAAAAGGTTTAAACTTATCGCAATCAAAATTAAAATTTAACCTTGCTTTATCGAATTGATTGCAATTACTGTTTTCGTTATATTTGTTACAGTAAATATTGAGTTATGGATATTTTAGAAAAAATTAAACTTTTGCCTTTGGATAAGCAGAAAGAAGTAGAAGATATTGTTGATTTTCTCTCTTCAAAATATGGAGAAAACGTAAAAGACATTAAAAGTCTCGCAGAACAGCGAAGGAAACATCTTGATAGTTTAAAAGGAAAAATATGGATGGCTGATGATTTCAACGAAACGCCTGAAGAATTTAACGAGTATATTTAATGGCACTTTTATTAGATACACATGTTGTTATCTGGTTACAAAGCAATAGTGTAAAACTTTCTAAAAATACTTTAGAAATTTTGCTTTCTGCGGAAGTTTTGTTTTTAAGTAAAGTTTCTATTTGGGAGATTGCCATAAAAGTTAAGTCAGGAAAACTAATATTGGATCAATCGGTAGAAATGTTTGTCGAAAGTTTCATCAGATTTTATCGTGTAAAATTATTAGACATTTCCTTGCCCCATATTTACCAAACCCAGCAACTTCCGCTTCACCATCGCGATCCTTTCGACCGATTACTAATTGCACAAGCTACTGTCGAACAAATACCGATTGTTAGTTCTGACGAATGGTTTGATCGGTATGAAATAGAACGGATTTGGTGAAAATTAGGTGATAAAAGAAGCATCATACTTCTTTTACCACTAAAATTTCTCTGTCATCATTTTTTCCAAAGCAAACATTTCATCACGCAGTTTGGCTGCGCCCAAAAAATCCATTTCTTTTGCTGCTTTTAGCATTTCTTTTTTGGTGTTGTCGATGGCTTTTTTCAGTTCCGGCTTGCTCATGTACTGCACAATCGGGTCGGCAGCGATGTTATCGGCAACATCTTGTTCCACATAAGCTTGTTGAACGCCGCCCTTAAAATCCATTACCGATGTTTGTTCAATGATCGCTTCGCGGGACTTGCCGATGGTTTTTGGGGTGATGCCATGCTCCAAATTGTATTGGATTTGCTTGTCGCGGCGGCGGTTGGTTTCGTCCATCGTGATTTGCATAGAATCTGTAATTTTATCAGCATACATAATTACCCGTCCGCGATCGTTTCGTGCTGCCCGGCCAATCGTTTGGATTAAAGAACGTTCTGAACGTAAAAAACCTTCTTTATCCGCATCCAAAATGGCAACCAGCGAAACTTCGGGCAAATCTAAACCTTCCCGCAACAAGTTGATACCGATTAAAACGTCAAACTCGCCTAAACGCAAACCGCGCAAAATCTCCACGCGTTCCAGTGTTTTTACTTCGGAATGGATGTAACGGCATTTGATGTTGAGGCGGTCCATGTA
>CAXTKQ010000022.1:31347-35595 GCA_964244955.1 uncultured Sphingobacteriaceae bacterium
TGGCCAGCTCTTCAGCCATGCGTTTGGTTAAAGTAGTTACCAAAATCCGGTCGCCTTTTTTAATGGTTTGGTCAACTTCTTCCAGCAAATCATCCACCTGGTTAATAACCGGCCGGATTTCAATCACCGGATCTAATAAACCTGTTGGCCGAATCACTTGCTCAATCACCACACCTTCTGATTTTTCCAATTCAAAATCGCCGGGCGTGGCACTTACATAAATGGTTTGCGGCGCCAAGCGTTCAAATTCCTGAAAGTTTAGCGGACGGTTATCCATCGCCGCAGGCAAACGGAAACCATATTCAACCAACGAAATTTTGCGGGAACGGTCGCCGCCATACATCGCCCGGATTTGCGGAACGGTAACGTGGCTTTCATCAATCACCATCAGATAATCCTGCGGGAAATAATCCAACAAACAAAAAGGCCGCATACCAGGTTTCCGTCCGTCGAAAAAGCGCGAATAATTCTCAATTCCCGAGCAATAACCCAATTCGCGGATCATTTCCAGATCGTAGTTTACGCGTTCTTCCAAACGTTTTGCTTCGAGGAAACGGCCTTCGCCAATAAACTGCTTTTTGCGCATTTCCAGTTCCTCCTGAATGGCCCAAACCGATTGCTGGAAACGTTCGCGCGGCGCAACATATAAATTGGCCGGAAAAACAACCATGTTCTCCATCTTTTCAATGGTTTTTCCATTAGAAACATCAAAAGTGCTTAGCTCTTCAATGTCATCACCGTAAAAATTAATGCGGTAAGCGTAATCCAGATAAGCCGGATAAATTTCCACCACATCGCCTTTTACCCGAAAAGTCCCGCGTTTAAAATCGGCCGTTGTCCGTGCATAAAGAATTTCCACCAAACGGTGCAAAAAAGCATTCCGCGTAATTCTTGTTCCAACCGCAAAACGGAAAACAGAATTAGAAAAATCTTCCGGGTTTCCCATACCGTAAATGCAGGAAATGGACGAAACCACGATGACATCACGGCGGCCAGACATCAACGCAGAAGTGGTGCGCAAACGCAATTTTTCAATTTCTTCGTTGATCTGTAAATCCTTTTCGATGTAGGTGTTGGACGAAGGAATGAAGGCTTCCGGCTGGTAATAATCGTAATAGGAAACAAAATAATTGACCGCATTCTCCGGAAAAAACTGCTTGAATTCGCCGTAAAGCTGCGCAGCCAATGTTTTATTATGACTTAAAACCAATGTTGGTTTTTGTGTTTCCTGAATTACGTTGGCAATGCTAAACGTTTTGCCCGAACCGGTAACGCCCAGCAAAGTCTGGTAATTATCGCCGTTTTCTACGCCTTGCACCAACTGGCGGATGGCTTCCGGCTGATCACCGGAGGGCTTATATTGTGAGGTTAATTTAAAATCCATTGAGAAGATAAAAGTACGGATTTTGTGTTTAAAATGCTAAAAAGTATAGCTGTTTGTTATCTTTGAAATGTCAGGAATTTGAATTGAATTTAAGTGGAATATTGTATTTGGTGTGATGAATCAGTAAAAAAAGGAAAGTATTATTCTAACTTTTATGGTGGTGTTTTAGTTCAGGCAAAAGATTTAAAATATGTTAATGTATGCCTGCAAAACGTTTGTAAGAACCTTTTTTTAAAAGATGAATTAAAGTGGAATAAAGTTTCAACAGCTTATCTCGATAAGTATAAAATTTTGATGGATGAGTTTTTTAGGCTGTTAAAATTAGGAAAAGTTAAAATCCGAATTATGTTCACTCAAAATGCAGAAAAGCCCTTAGGTTTAACGGATGAGCATTTGAAAAACGAATATTTTATATTGTATTATCAGTTTTTTAAACATGCTTTTGGCTTGCCTTACAGCAACGCAAATTTAAAACCTGTTTTTGTTAGGGCATATTTTGATTATTTGCCTGATACATTAGAAAAGCGCCAGCAATTTAAGGAGTACATTAAAGGCTTGCAAAGTCAGCGCGCGTTTCAGCTTGCCCGTATTAAATTTAGAAAAGATATATTACAGAAGTAGATTCAAAAAAGCACTTGTTATTGCAATGTTTAGATATTGTATTAGGAAGTATGGCTTTTCGTTTAAATGACATGCACAAAGAAAAGCCGGAAGGGCAGAAACGGAGAGGTAAAAAAACTATTGCTAAAGAAAAGCTGTACAAGCATATCAACAAATATATCAGGGAGATAAAGCCGGGGTTTAATATAGGAATAAGTACCGGAACAAATTCAGGATTTGATAAATGGGAGCATCCTTACCGGCATTGGAAATTTACTTCGGCAAACGTAGAAATAGATGAAAAGCTGTATAAATAAAAAAAGCTCCATTCCCACTACATCAATTTCCCAAGTGGAACTTAGGCGTTCGTGAGCTACAGAGCTTTGGTTACAAATATAATAATTTATCACAAGATACCACAACTTATCACACAAGTTGTTAATTAACTACTGATAAATTCTATACTTCTTTTATGCCGATAAAAACAGCGTTGCCTTCTCTTTAAATCCAACCTAAAAAAAAGCGCTATTTTCGCTGCATGATTTTCCAGCTCGATCAAACCAATTCTGTTGCTAATAGATTTATTGCGGAAATGCGCAACGTGCATACGCAGCAAAACCCGCAACGTTTCCGGCATAACCAAACGCGGTTGGGCGAAATTTTGGCTTACGAGATCAGCAAAACGTTGGACTATCAGCAAACAGAAGTAAAAACACCGCTGGGCATTGCCAAAGTAAATTTACCTGCAGCACAGCCAGTTTTAGCCACCATTTTGCGTGCTGGTTTGCCTTTTCACCAGGGCTTTTTAAATTTCTTTGACCGTTCGGCCTCGGCTTTTATTACGGCTTATCGCAAAACGGATGCAAACCACGATTTTACCATTCAGGTAGAACATATTTCGAGTCCGAATTTAGACGGACAAGTAGTGATTTTATGCGATACCATGCTGGCCAGCGGACAAAGTGTAGTGCAGGTTTGCAAGCGTTTGCAGGAAAAGTACCAGTTAAAAGAACTGCATATTGCTGCCGGTATTGCCAGTGCTGCCGGTTTAAAATACGTGCAGGAAAACTTGCCCGAAGCACATATTTGGGTTGGTTCGGTGGATCAGGAAATGAACAGTTATTCGTACATTATTCCGGGCTTAGGCGATGCCGGCGATTTAAGTTTTGGGGAGAAAGTTTGATGATTTTATAGTGATAAAAGAAGTATTGTTTCCGCGCTGTCATCTCGACCGAAGAAAGAGATCTTTTTAAAAGTAGTAATGTTCATGCTTCTTTTATCAACCAAAAATAATTAATCCTGCTTTGATGAAGATTTCTCTCTTCGTTCGAAATGACAGAAAAAAATTAAAAAATGCCTTACCAACACCTCTTCTTCGACCTCGACCACACCATTTGGGATTTTGATAAAAACGCAGAAGAAGCACTGCACGAACTTTTCATCCTGCACAAACTGCAGGATTTGGGTTTGGCCACGCCCAATGTTTTCATTGAAACTTACACCCGCAACAACCATCGCCTTTGGGCCGAATACCATTTGGGAAAAATCAGCAAAGACGTGCTGCGCGAAGCCCGTTTTAAACATACTTTTTTAGAATTGGGTTTGGATGAAACCGTTATTCCGGCGGGTTTTGAAGATGCCTACGTGCAGCTTTGCCCTACAAAAACCAACCTTTTTCCCAATACGCACGAAACGTTGCAATACCTTCAATCCAAATATAAATTGTACGTGATTTCCAATGGGTTCAAGGAATCTACGGAGATGAAAATCCGCTTGTGCAATTTAGGCCAATACTTCACGCATGTTTTTATTTCCGAAGTGGTCGGCGTTAACAAACCTGATCCTGCAATTTTTAAACACGCTTTAGAAACTGCCAACGCACAAAAACCGGAAAGTTTAATGATTGGCGACAGCCTGGAAGCCGATGTTTACGGCGCGCTAAATTTTGGTATGGATGCCATTTACTTCAACCCAAACAAAACTGAAAAACCTGAAAATGTGCCGGTACAAATCCATCATTTAAACGAGCTAATGCTGTTTTTATAGGCATAAAAACAGTATCTCAATTAAAAAAGCAACAAATTATTTTTTAACGTTCACGTAACTTTCAGTTCACTTTATAGTCAGAACTTGCAATTGATAAAATAGTTATGGATTTTGAGTACACCCATTTGCTTGCCCTCGGCGCACTGTTTTTACTGTTGTTCTTGTTCTACCTCAGTCCGTTTGAATTGAGCGTTAACGAAGACGAGGACGACGAATAA